>NZ_LGTE01000078.1 GCF_001263415.1 Thermincola ferriacetica | reverse complement strand
TACGCCACAAAGAGCGTGACAAAGGAAACGGAGCCTTTTTCTGCGCCGAATCCATGAGTGGGTCGATAGTTGCCTTTAAACGTTCGGTTGAATCGTTCAATGATCTGTTTGAGTGGTCGATATTCCTCGGACACGGGATCCTCATTTGTCAGTCCGATGACTTGGCGGACATCGAAAGAAATTCCGTGTTGGGCGAAAAAGTGCTGTGCTAACAAGTAAATCGGATTGCCATCGACAACGAAAGACAAGTCTTTAGGGATCGACGGCAGCTTTTTGAGGACGTCATCGATCGCACGGATGGCAGAGAATGTATCCCGATTGGGGGAGACCCGATAAGACAGCACGACCTTTTTCACGGCATCAAACATAAAGAACAAGTAATGCCAGCGCCCTTTGACGCGAATATACGTCTCGTCGCCACAGAAGGAGCCGGACAACTCATACGGAAAACGATCGACAAAAGGTTGGACGATCAACGCAACACTGTTGGCATAGTTGATGACCGTTTGGTGAGAAATCGACAACCCATGGACG
>NZ_LGTE01000077.1 GCF_001263415.1 Thermincola ferriacetica | reverse complement strand
TCCTCTGGCGGGCCTTTCCAGACCGCTTCGTCTACTCCGTTCCTTTGTCACTCCGTATTGAGTGTCCTACAACCCCAAGAGGCACGCCTCTTGGTTTGGGCTTCTCCCGTTTCGCTCGCCGCTACTCAGGGAATCGCGTTTGCTTTCTTCTCCTCCGGGTACTTAGATGTTTCAGTTCCCCGGGTATGCCCTCCATACGCTATGAATTCACGTATGGATACTGCCCCATTACGGACAGTGGGTTCCCCCATTCGGAAATCTCCGGATCAACGCTTACTTACAGCTCCCCGAAGCATATCGGTGTTTGTCCCGTCCTTCATCGGCTCCTAGTGCCAAGGCATCCACCGTGCGCCCTTTCTAACTTAACCATGTGAAAAAGCTTTCCTTTTCTTCTTGATACCTTGTACTGTTATCTAGTTTTCAAAGAACATGGCTACTGCCTTGCATCTGCTTCTTTGCTGCCATGCGCCGAGGAATCCATCCTCTTCGAAATCGCTCGTAGACGCAGGCGCAAGATCTTTTGAAAGAACATAAATATGTTCCCTCAAAACCGAACAAAACGAAAGCGTCCTTTACCGAAGGCGAAACCG
>NZ_LGTE01000076.1 GCF_001263415.1 Thermincola ferriacetica | reverse complement strand
GGCCACCTTGGTCCCTTTCTGAATATTGGTTATCAGGTCGGCTATTTCCTTGGTGGCTTTACTGGACCTTTCGGCCAGTTTCCTTACCTCGTCGGCCACCACCGCGAAGCCTTTGCCGTGTTCCCCGGCCCGGGCGGCCTCGATAGCGGCGTTTAATGCCAGCAGATTGGTTTGTTCGGCAATGTCGTCAATGACCTGGATAATTTCGCCGATTTTCTGGGACTGTTCGCCCAGTTCGTTGATCTTCCGGGCCGTTTCAAAAACGGCATCCTTGACCTGCAGCATGCCCTTAACGGTTCGTTCAACAGCCTGTCCGCCATTTGTAGCCACGACACCGTTTTGTTCGGACACCTGCTTGACCGTTTCCATACCTTCCGCCATGTCGTCAATCTTTTTGACCATATTTTCCACCAGGGCCGTTGTGCTGGCCACGTTTTTGCTCTGTTCGCCGGCTCCGGCGGCAATCTGCTGGATTGACTGGGCCACCTGGTCCATGACCTGTACTGTTTCCGTCACGTTTTTGGATTGTTCGGTAGAACCTTTAGCCACTTGTTCTATGGTCTGGGCCACCTGCTGGGTGGCTTTGGTCGCTTCTTCTG
>NZ_LGTE01000075.1 GCF_001263415.1 Thermincola ferriacetica | reverse complement strand
CGAGAAAAAATGCCACGTTTGCCCGCAGGGCAAACTACCTTTTTACCCCCAAGGCCGCAGGCCGAGTGGGGTATTGGCGCCGAAAAAAATTTCAGAATAATGCGATAAATGTATTGGCAGTTAATGGTGGTTCAGGTATAATATAGACGTATTTTTGCTTTACGGGGAGGTTTTTCACATGAAAAAATACATTAATTTGCTTGTCCTTGTTCTCCTGCTTACCTTTAGCACAGCGGCAGTTGCCGAGGCTGCCGGCGACATCACGGTGCTGGTCAACAATCACAAAATAGCGTTCCCCGACCAAAAACCGTATATCGATAAAAACAACCGCACCCTGGTACCGGTGCGTTTTGTGAGCGAAGCTTTGGGGGCAAAGGTGGACTGGAACGCCGAAACAAGAGTGGTCACCATCAGCAAAGAAGACAGGACCATCACCTTGAAAATCGGCGAAAGCAAAGCCGCCGTTAACGGCCGGACCAGGTATTTCGATACCAAGGCAGTGATTGCCGGCAGCCGGACCATGGTGCCCCTGCGCTTCATCAGCGAATGCCTGGGCGCCACGGTGGAGTGGCTTGCCAAGACCAGAACCGTGAAGATCACGGTGAATAATGGGTATACGATTCCGGAGGGGACG
>NZ_LGTE01000074.1 GCF_001263415.1 Thermincola ferriacetica | reverse complement strand
CCTGAACAATTACAGCGCCACAGAAGAAAATATTGACAAGGGCAGGTATTACGTGACCGTGAGCAACATAAACAACTTCGGCATGGCGGGAGAACTGGAAATCTGTGAAGAAGACTCCGTCATCATCCTGGGGAATATGTATGATGATATTTACACCCGGCCTGGCCGGGAGTAACCGGAAGCTGCCACTAATGAAAAACAGCCGTTACTCCAAAGCTGCAAAAAGCCGCTGCATAGTGAAGCAATAGGTTGCGACTTGGTGGAGGGCGGTTAAACAGTGTTAACGACAGTGAGGGCTTGAAATCACTGTTTCCGGCACGGATGCCGGAAACCCGGCCATTGAGCCACGGACGGCGATTTGGCCGGGTTCAGTGATTTCAACTGAACGGAGTTTACAATGTTTCCGCCCGTAACCTCGGAGCAACAGTTACTTCACTATGCAGCGGCATTTATAACTAATAAGCAACTTATTGTTTCACCGGGCAGCGGCCTCTTTCTCACCCTTACCCAGGGAAGGGTAGGCAGGGTTCTCCGCCTACCGTTTGGGAGCGACTGCGCCCGCAAAACCGCAGCCGGGCAGGCAGGGAGTTCCCGCATGTTCGAAGATGGCGAAGGCCGCCGGGAAGTCCGGCACTCAACTTATGTAGGGCGCCCCGGGATGTTGATAAGGGA
>NZ_LGTE01000073.1 GCF_001263415.1 Thermincola ferriacetica | reverse complement strand
TCAGTACTTAAGTAAAGAGGTTTACTACTCCATGACCAACTAAAACCTGTCTTCCAATAAGACCGATCATTTTTTGAGTCATACCAGAAGTTTAAGTGATATGCATCAAATGTCAAAGTTGCTGCTAAAGCATTTATTTCATCTTCAGTGCCCTTAAAGCATTTAAGCTTTTTTATTTGTTCATCAGTATAGCCGTAGTTTTTGAGTGTCATGTCGTCAAGTTTAGCTCTCTTTTTTAATTCTTCTGCATAATCAATTTTTTTGAGTTCTTTGATTTGAACATCGGTATACCCTAGCTTTTTTAACTCATTGTCATTTTTTTGTTGAAGCTCTTTAATTTTTTGGTATTCATTAATTGTTTTAGTTTCACTAATAGTAACTTCTTTACCAAACGCCGGGGCAAAAGTCATTAATGTTAATAAAAACGCCATTAAAACCCCTAACAACCTTTTCATTTTTAAACCTCCTTATTTTGCTACTTAAAAAACACTTCCCCCGCCCCCTGCTCATTAACCGCAAATCCCAAATTTAGAGCAGTACTCATCAACTGCCTTTTCACCTCATCCGGTGTCCAGGTAGGATTCTGCTGCAACAACAAGGCGGCGGTTCCCGCTACCATCGGGGTTGCCATAAATGTGTCCCCGACATGGTAACATAGTAATTGGTAATAGTGGTTTGTGCAGGTTTTTCCTGGGTTTCGGCTTGAGCGGCTTTTCC
>NZ_LGTE01000072.1 GCF_001263415.1 Thermincola ferriacetica | reverse complement strand
CCACATTGGGTCTGTCACATATCAGGGATAACCTAAATCATTTATTGCCGGACATAAACGGCAAAGAAATGTCCTATCTGGAGTTTTTACACCAAATCCTTAAAGAAGAAATATCGGCCAGAGAAAAAAGGTCTAGGGACCGCCGTTTACAGGCGGCAGAACTTCCCTACGTCAGAACTCCGGATGACTTTGACTATGCCTTCAACAACTCAGTTACCAGACGACAAATTAATCAACTTCTAGACCTTACATGGATAGAATCTGCTTACAACATCATATTTCTTGGTCCTTCGGGAGTGGGCAAAACGCATTTAGCAGTAACTTTAGGAGTCCAGGCCGTTGAACAAGGCTACAAAGTCAGTTTCGTTACAATGGACCGCCTCATTAAGCTTCTTAAGACCGAAGAAATATCCGTTAGAGCACGGCAAAAGCTTAGGAAGATAATGAACTCCGATTTGGTGATTATTGATGAGATAGGATTCCAGCCCATAACTCGCCAGGAGTCAAACCTCTTCTTTCAGATAATCTCCAATCTGTATGAACAAAGATCAGTCATAATTACCTCAAACAAAGGGTTTGATGAATGGGCGGAATTAATGCAAGACCCGGTAATCACTGCTGCAATTTTAGACCGGCTAACTCACCATAGTGAGATATTCAACATGACCGGCGACAGTTACCGGCTTAAACATCGTGATAGTATTTTGAGGTGAAAAAACTGG
>NZ_LGTE01000071.1 GCF_001263415.1 Thermincola ferriacetica | reverse complement strand
TCAACATCTTATCCAAGCTCTAACATCCGATATCCAACCTCTAGTTTGCTCTAGGTCGATCGACCATCTCTCCCAAGACTGTTTAGCAGTCATAAGTCACTGTTCAGTTCTCAGGGACCACAGTTCCTGAATAGAAGCAGCAATAGACACAGTATAGACGAAGCAGAGAAGAGGAATAACGCCGGATGAAGAATCCGGCGTGTACATAGCAATAGCTATGTGGCACTGTTTGAGGGTTAAGTTAACAGTTGACAGTAGGCAGTTGACATAACTGGCGACTGATAACAGACAGGAAAAGCAGTGCAGAATAAGGGATATGGGCTTATAGCTCAGCTGGTCAGAGCGCACGCCTGATAAGCGTGAGGTCGGTGGTTCAAGTCCACCTAGGCCCACCACTTACTAGAAGTTAGAGGTTAGAGGTTGGAGGTTAGATTAAGAAGGAATTTGGCTTTGCCAAATTCCAACCGATAAATCCAATATCCAATTTCCAACATCCAACCTCCAATGTGTGTGGGGGTGTAGCTCAGCTGGGAGAGCACCTGCCTTGCAAGCAGGGGGTCAGCGGTTCGATTCCGCTCATCTCCACCAAAGAAGAAATTACCGGTTGAAACAGTAGTTTCAACGAGGTAATATAGATAATGCGCCCGAGAAGGGTGAAGCACAGAAATGTTCTTTGAAAACTAAACAGAGTAGGCAAGAAACCGAGCGCGAGAGCGAGAGGAAGAACTACCGAGAGCTGTGAAAGGTTGAG
>NZ_LGTE01000070.1 GCF_001263415.1 Thermincola ferriacetica | reverse complement strand
GTTTTCTTATTTCAGGCGGGTACTTAAAGAAAGTGGCTATCTCGTGCCAGTTCTTGCGCCATGATTTTATTGCCAACGGGTACTTGGAGCCCCATTTATTTTCGAACTCATCCAGCATCATTAAACCTTCTTCTTCAGTAGCGGCCTTATAAACCGGCTTCAAATCAGCAGTAAACTGTTTGAGATCTTTGTAAGAGACATATCTTGTTGAGTTCCTGATTTGGTGGACTATGCATTTCTGAATTTCGGTTTCAGGGAAACACGCGGCAATAGCATCGGAAATACCGGTAAGATTGTCCACGCTCATGATAAGTATATCCTGAACCCCGCGGTTTCTGAGTTCATTAAGTACATTAAGCCAAAATTTTGCGCTCTCGTTTTCGCCGATCCATATGCCAAGAACGTCTTTTTTGCCTTCAATGTCTATGCCAATGATCATGTAAGCCGCTTTGTTAACGACCTGGCCTTCTAACCGGACCTTGTAATGAATTGCATCAAGGAAAACTACTGTATAAATTTCCTGTAGAGGGCGGTTCTGCCATTCGCGAATGACCGGTAAAAGTTTATCAGTAATATTGGAAATTAAGGTTGGAGACGCCTCAATGCCATAAATATTATGCAAATGATCCTGGATATCTCTTACGGTCATCCCTTTGGCATACATAGAGATGATTTGTTCTTCAATCCCCGAAACGTCTCTTTGGTGTTTTTTAACCACTACGGGTTCAAATTCACCGTTACGGTCCCTGGGAATATTCAGCTCAATTTCGCATA
>NZ_LGTE01000069.1 GCF_001263415.1 Thermincola ferriacetica | reverse complement strand
TTTTTCGTATTTCCGGCGGGTACTTGAAGAAAGTAGCTATCTCGTGCCAGTTCTTGCGCCATGATTTTATTGCCAACGGGTACTTAGAGCCCCATTTATTTTCGAACTCATCCAACATCATTAAGCCTTCTTCTTCAGTAGCGGCCTTATAAACCGGCTTCAAATCAGCAGTAAACTGAACTGTTTGAGATCTTTGTATGAGACGTATCTTGTTGAGTTCCTGATTTGGTGGACTATACATTTCTGAATTTCAGTTTCAGGGAAACACGCAGCAATAGCATCGGAAATGCCGGTAAGATTGTCCACGCTCATGATGAGTATATCCGTTACCCCGCGATTTCTGAGTTCATTCAGGACATTAAGCCAAAATTTTGCACTTTCGTGTTCACCAATCCATATACCAAGAACATCCTTTTTACCTTTCAGGTCTACGCCAATGACCATGTAAGCAGCTTTATTAACGACTTGGCCTTCCACTCGAACCTTGTAATGGATGGCATCAAGAAAAATAACTGTGTATATTTCCTGCAGAGGACGGTTCTGCCATTCACGAATGACCGGTAAAAGTTTATCAGTGATATTGGATATTAGGGTTGGGGACGCTTCGATACCGTAGATGTTATGTAAATGGTCCTGAATATTTCTTGCTGTCATTCCCTTGGCATACATAGAAATGATTTGATCTTCAATCCCGGAAACGTCTCTTTGGTGTTTTTTAACCACTACGGGTTCAAATTCACCGTTACGGTCCCTGGGAATATTCAGCTCAATTTCGCACA
>NZ_LGTE01000068.1 GCF_001263415.1 Thermincola ferriacetica | reverse complement strand
TTTTTGTCGGGATAGAAGTCAGGCGCGCGCACTTCTCTGAGTAAGCCACGTTTCCTGACGCCCCCCTGCGATCCCGGACGGTCGGATTTCCCAAGTCCGGTTCTGACCTTGGCACAATTGCCTCCTGAGCCTTCTTAAGTAGTTCCAGGATTAAATGTTGGCACCCATATACTCGCATTAACTGCTCAGTTTACTCAGGGGCTAGCCCTTCTTCCAGATGTACGTCATTCAGGTTCTGAGTCCTGTGTACTCTTGGGCGACCAAGTGCCCAGAGGCCCTTCGCTCTGTCAGGTGTTGACTGACAGAAGTATGATTAACTCGTACTTAAGAGGGCATTACTCCTCTCTCATCGCTACTATGACCTCATGCGCCAGTCCTAAATCCTCCACTACACTTCACTTTTACGCTTATAGTAGTGGTCTTTGCCGGTGGTTGCCATCCCGGCTGGAAGTAGGACCTTCCCGTCGTTATCTCTGGAAAACTTTCTTTAGATGCCAGAACCCATACCCCGGTTGCTTCTGAAGTGCATTTAGCCGTTTCTTCCCTCAGAACGTCGGCCTTCCCCACACAGAGACTGGGTCGGCGCTACACAATACCCCCTTCAACAGCTTCAGAAGGGCAGAGTTTTCGGGGCTGCAGTATTCGTTAATCCTTCTGGCCTCTAAATTTGCTCGCCACACAGGCTGTTCCGACCTTGTGCCCGCAAGCACAGGCCGCCGTGGCTTTTACATTCAAGCAGAACGTGGCTTGTTACCTCCCCACGCATTGAATATGCTAGTCACTCGAATCGGCTAATTAGTGACAGGAGACTTTCACTCCATTAGTTTCCCAGCCTTGACGGCTGCTCCCTCTG
>NZ_LGTE01000067.1 GCF_001263415.1 Thermincola ferriacetica | reverse complement strand
AAGCACTTCTAAACATCCTGCAACCAATCTTTGAACCGGACTTTCATCCATCGAGCTATGGATACAGGCCGGGACGCTCCTGCCAGCAGGCGGTGGCCAAGGCAGAGATGTTCATGAACAAATACGGCTTAAGCTATGTAGTGGATATGGACCAAGTGGCTTACCTTAGATTTGTTATATACTCCAAAAGTGTAAGCATCAGCCCTAAGAAACTGAAGAACTTCAGGGACAAGATAAGGAAAATGACACCCAGAAATCATGGCCTGAGCGTGAAAGAAATGGTTGAAAAGCTAAACCCTGTACTAAGAGGGTGGGCAAATTATTTTAGAATAGCAAACTGCCGGACTGTTTTTGCAGAGCTAATGGGGTGAATAAGGCGCAGGTTGCGAATGAAGAAAATGAAGGAATGGAAAAGTTGGAAACCGTTACACAAAGTCTTGCGAAGAAGAGGATATAAAGGCACCTTTGAGAAAATCTCCGTGACCACATGGACGAACTCAGCCAATCCACTGATAAGTATGACTCTGCCCAACAAGTGGTTCGACGAACTGGGTTTAATAAACCTGGAGAAATATAATGTCGGCATTTTGCATCACTGCCGACCGTAGTGACCGAGATTTACCAGGAGCCGTATATGAGGCCCGTACGTACGGTTCTGTGAGAGGGAAAAACGCCGCTACATTTCGCGGCGTTTACCTACTCGATTTTTTTTAAAATAAGGTATTAATTTTTTATAAAAAAGCGCGCCCTCGGGCCTGTCAAGAATTTTGTGTAAACCCGTATAACCCCTATTTAAGATAACCAGCTAATCGTTCTTCAAAATATATGGAAAATTGGGCCAAAATTGTACCCCAGTTCTGGATTCGGGTTATCCACTTCCGGGTGACATCC
>NZ_LGTE01000066.1 GCF_001263415.1 Thermincola ferriacetica | reverse complement strand
TTTGTGATGAAATACTCACCTGGCGCCCCACGTCGATTGACCCCTGAGCAGGAAAAAGAGCTGGCTTTGATCATTGAACATCAGCTCCCCGTAGATGTGGGATTCGAAGCAAAATATAATTGGACGCTTGCGATAATCGCTGAACTCATTCAACAAAAGTGGGGGCCAACATACACGCTTCGCGGAACAAGTGACATTCTGCATCGGTTAGGGCTAAGCTATACGAAACCGACCTATACACTAGCCAATGCCGATGAAGAGAAACAAAAAGAATTCGTCGAAATCACCTTCCCTGAAGTAAAAAAAAACTGGTAGATGGGAACATCGCCCATGTCCTCTTTCAAGATGAGTCGATGATTCGTGATTACCAAGCGATTCAAAAAACATGGTTTGTCAAAGGAAAACAACGAATCATTCCGACGTTTGGAAAACATCAAGGGCTGAAGCTGATTGGCACGTTGAACTACGAAACAGGGGAAGTGTTTTGCATCGAAGAAGAACGCTATGACGCGGAAACATTTCTTCGATTTCTTCAACTTGTGTTAGAACGCTATCCCACAGGCAAAATAGTGATGATTTTAGATAACGCTCGAATTCACCATGCCAAACTCATTCAGCCATTTTTAAAAGAACACGAAGATCGGTTAGAGCTCGTCTTTTTGCCACCATACAGTCCGCAATTGAACTTGATTGAAGGGCTATGGAAATGGCTGAAATCAGACGTGATTTACAACGTGTTCTATTCGAGTGTGCAAGAAATTAGAAAGAATGTCCAAGCCTTTATTCAGCGAATCAACCAGAAACCAGAACAAACGATCGATCGTTTGTGTGTTCAGTTGTAAATCTTTAATTCAACTTATATACAATAGTCTTTTAGGGAGTTACCTGAGTGATAAGCCT
>NZ_LGTE01000065.1 GCF_001263415.1 Thermincola ferriacetica | reverse complement strand
CAGCACCAAGCTCCCAGGTAGCGGAGACACCCTCCTACCCTGCCGCCATTCTCCAGCACAAAGCTCCGGGGTAGCCGGGACACCCCACCCACCCTTCCAAAATGCTGCTTCACCCACCTCTCCTTGAAAAAACCCGGCGCATTAAATTATAGCCCCGCTCCGGAAACATTTAACCTCCGCCAATTTAACAGAGTGCCCTTGGTTAACAGTCTGAAATGGGTTCGGTGATGACCGAACCCATTTTGTATGCACAATAAATGAAAGATAAATTACAAAATATAGTACTACATAAAGTAGTTGACTCATTCAGGGATATATTGTAAAATATTTTTAGCAAATAAGGGAGGTGAGAAGAAGTTGAACATGACCCATTACATGGAATTGCTTGCTACCAATCAACCCTGGAATCTGATTATTTTCATGGCCATTCCTGTTATCCTGGCTGAAACCGTTGCAGTATCAGAGCTTTTTATTTTATTCGGGAGAAACCTTTCTGGGGGCTTAAGAAGGCTCAACAAAATTGCAGGAATTATAGCAGGTTTTTATTTTGTAGGAATTTTTATCTATCTCTTTAAAACAGCGGTGATTCCACTTACTGCCGGCGGGGAGTGGAGAGGTATTGTAGATATTCTGGCGGTAGGTTTCTACCTGTCGGGAGTGATTCCGCTTTTCGGGATCAGTTTGTTGGAAATCGGGTTGTTGGGGCGCGGCAAAACAGAAGAGGAAAAACTAAAACTACACGCTGTCTTTGTTGCCATATTCCTCGTAGTGGCCCATGTGGCCATGATACTGGGGATGCTCAATCCCGATATTTTTACCTACGGTGGCAGTGGGATGGCAATGTAAATAAGGAAGTTTTCCAAAAAGCGCTGCTCATGAGGCAGCGCTTCAGTGTTCGTCCGGCATGTCTGCTGAGCCGATGGGTTGAGAGAAACCCTGTCACCTAACCAGCGGGAAGACAACCTGTAGGCAAGGGC
>NZ_LGTE01000064.1 GCF_001263415.1 Thermincola ferriacetica | reverse complement strand
ACTCTCAAAGACATCAACTGGCAGAATAACACCCGGCGGGTATTGATCAAATCCCATGTCACCGATATAGCCGTCACCAGTATAGCCCAACAGGAACCGGCTATCGCCGGAACCGAAGAATTAGCCACCGTCACCTTCAAAAACCTGGGCGCCAATACAGAAACCTTCACCGCTCACTACTTCGCCGGCGCTAAATTGGTGAAAAAGGATAAGATCACTCTCCCTGCCGGCAAAACAGATACCAGGAATTTTAACTGGGCAGTTCCCGGTACACCCGGAAAAACCATCACCTTAAAAGTAGTGGCCGATCCTGATAAAAAACTGCCGGACATTAACCGCGCCAACAATACCTGTACCAGAGACGTGCGCATAACGGTCCCGGCCCTACCCGAACCCTACTGTCAGGGCAGAGAGAAGAACAGCAGGGAATGGACCGTCACCTATGTCTGGACCACCACCAACAGTAAAGGCGAAACAGTGACCCACAGTCGCGATGTCACCTACAAAGAAACCATTTCCGCCCGGTTGATACTGAACACCCGGCAGGGTGATGACCAGGCCCCGCCGGAAGAACGCCGGGGAGCATGGGAAATCAAGCCCTTCGCCAAAAAACACAAGCTCGACCCCAATAAAATCACCCGGGCCGGTTACGGCTTTGAAGTGCTGGTAGAAACCGATTACTGGACCGACTGGGAAACCAAAGTCCCTACCGGAGCCGCACCCAAAGGCGGCACACCCAGGGATTTAAAACTGCAGGCAGAATTCTGGGATACCAAAAACCGGTCCGTGCTGGGCGGCCCGGTGGAACTGGAACCCATCGGAAAAAGAGAAGCAAAGGGGCACACTTACATAACATGGGCTTTAAAAGCCAAGACCCATACATTAGGCGACGGGCGGCGGATAACCGACCGGAAGCACTACACCGACCTGAACAATTACAGCGCCACAGAAGAAAATATTGACAAGGGCAGGTATTACGTGACCGTGAGCAACATAAACAACTTCGGCATG
>NZ_LGTE01000063.1 GCF_001263415.1 Thermincola ferriacetica | reverse complement strand
TGGCAGGAGCGTCCCGGCCTGTATCCATAGCTCGATGGATGAAAGTCCGGTTCAAAGATTGGTTGCAGGATGTTTAGAAGTGCTTGCTGGACTACCCGGTCCCTTACGGTGGGTATCCCAAGCGGGCGTTTACTTCCATCCACTTTTGGTATTTCTACCCGCAGTACCGGTTGTGGTTCGTAAATGCCGGTTTTGAGTTCGTGATGAAGTTGGGATAATTCTTCCTGCAGATTTTGCCCGAAAGCCTCCACGGTCACCCCGTCTACTCCGGGAGCCCCATTGTTGGCTTTGACGGCTTTATATGCTCTCTCCAGGTTATCCATCCGGTATACCTTGTCCATCATGCTGTACCATTTCCTCATCACGTCACCCCATTTCGCTATGCTCCTTCGGTTCTTTGTGATTTCGCGCCGATTCCTTCCTGCCTATTCCGGGCGTCTCTAGCTCTATGGCAATCTTACCCTTCTCTCCGCAGTACTCCGGCTGAGCGGACGTACTTCCCAGCAGGCTCGTCACCCCCGGTTAGCCGTTCCCTTTGGCATTCCAGCCGCAGTTGTCTTCTCTTCCCATCACTCGGTCCCTCGGTTGCATACCTTGATTTACCTTCGTCCCTTCGCAGTCGCAGCTGCTTTTGGCTAACTGCGCCCCACTGCAACCAGGTGCAGTGTCCTCCCGGTTTTCTCCTCCAGTCTGTTACCAGCTTTCATGGGCCGGGAGTTTTTCACTACTACGGACTCATCTGCCACCCCACACCACTTCGTCCCGCCCTTGTGTCTCCACTTGTTTGGGCTTACCCTCTATGGGGATGGTGCCGGGCTTCTCCGGTTAAGCCTGCCTGCCTGAAACTGAACCCATCCGTCTTAACTCCCCA
This sequence comes from Thermincola ferriacetica, assembly GCF_001263415.1. Taxonomy (NCBI): domain Bacteria; kingdom Bacillati; phylum Bacillota; class Clostridia; order Eubacteriales; family Thermincolaceae; genus Thermincola; species Thermincola carboxydiphila. The sequence continues at coordinate 214 of NZ_LGTE01000063.1, read as the reverse complement.
GGTTATCCAGCTTTTGGGCTTTCCCACTCAATGCAAGGTTACCCACCTGACGAGCCAACCTCGGTTCGCTTGCGCTATGTTCCAGATTCCCCCTTCGGCTTCCTTCAGACCCCACCGTTGGCCGGTGACGCCCTTGCCTACAGGTTGTCTTCCCGCTGGTTAGGTGACAGGGTTTCTCTCAACCCATCGGCTCAGCAGACATGCCGGACGAACA
>NZ_LGTE01000062.1 GCF_001263415.1 Thermincola ferriacetica | reverse complement strand
GCCCTAATGGGCAAGACCTGCTATTATCTCGATGTGCTGAACATGATAAAGGCTTATGAAAGAGGAGATTGGAACGCTTTTATCAAGTACGCTGAGAAATTAGGCTTGAACGAGAATGAAATGCCAGAATTGTATGTCCAGGCCCTGGAGTGGGTGAACAAGTTACCCCTGCAGGAAAATTAGGTTAGCGCTAAAACTTTTAAATACAAAATAAACAGAAAGGGGAAAAGATTATGAAGATTAAGATGTCTGTAAAACTGAAATTAATGTTAGGCTTTGGCATTGTGCTTCTTTTTTTGTTTATAGTTGGGATGGTTGGCCTTAAAGCAAACTCCTCAACGAATAGTAGTCTCGTTGATGTTACCCAAAATTGGATGCCTAAAGCACAATTAATGGAGGAACTTAAATTTATAATGGCCAACTATCGGATTTGGGAGGTAGCATATGTTTTGGCCGGTATACAAAACGAAAAAGGTATGCAGGAAGATTACATAAAACGGATGGATAAAGAAAGACAAACTTTGGAAGAGCGTATGACAGAATTGAAAGGAAGGCTTGTCACAGATAACGGAAAAAAAGTGTATCAAGATTTAAGTAACAGTTTAGATAAGTACTATCAAATTTCTGATAAAGTAATTAGTTTGGTAAAAAATGGGAAAAGCTACCAAGCTTTTATATTAATAAGGGGGGATTCTAGGGCTACATATCAGGGAGCTTCCAAAATGTTGGATAATTTGGACAAAATAAACACACAAGAGTCTCAAAAAATACAACAACAAATGACAGATAGCTACAAACGGTCGCGAATTATTAATATTCTGCTGATTATAGTTGCGGTTGCTACCAGTTTAGTGACAGCTTGGTTTTTAGCGGGGTCAATTTCACAAGGGGTATCCTCGGTAGCGCAGTCTGCTTTGCGAATCGCAAACGGAGACCTTACCGTAGACAGGTTAAAGGTTAATACCCGGGACGAAATCAAGGATATGGCCGATTCCTTCAACAAGATGGTGGACAACTTGAAGCACATTATTCAACAGATAAATACCACCAGCCAGACCGTTGCTGCCACCAGCGAAGAATTAGCATCCAACGCAG
>NZ_LGTE01000061.1 GCF_001263415.1 Thermincola ferriacetica | reverse complement strand
TTTAAAAAGTAAGTTATAATGGAAACATGAAAAAGCGAAATCAATATTCAGCCGAATTTAAAAGCAAAGTCGTCCTGGAGGTGCTGCAAGAAGCCTCCACTGTCAACGAAATCGCCGCTAAGCATGGTATCAACCCTGTGGTGATTAGTCGCTGGAAATGCGAGTTTATGGAACGAGCTGCAGAGGTATTTAAGAAAGGGCCCTCCACAGCCGAAAAAGAACTGGAAGAGAAAAACGAAAGAGTGGCTCAATTAGAACGAAAGATCGGTCAGCTCACCTACGAGGTGGACTGGCTCAAAAAAAAATCTGAAGAAATTATCGGACCGGATTGGGAGAAAAGATTTCGTTGACCGAAATAATCCCCATATCAGCGTCAAGCGTCAGGCAGAATTGTTAAGTATCAATCGTACTAGCGTGTACCGCCAGCCCCCTGAACAGAAGCCTATCTCCAATGAGGACTTTTTACTATGCGCCGGATTGATGAGATACATACGGCTCACCCCACCTGGGGTTATCGAACCATTACCTGCATTTTGAGACGGGATGATAATTTGCTAATCAACCGGAAAAAGGTACGCCGAATGATGCGTGACATGGGGATTTACACCATTTATCCCAAACCTAATCTGAGTAAGCGGTATCATGCCAAATATGTTCGTCCTTATCTGCTAAGAAACCTGACCATTGACCATCCGGATCAGGTCTGGGGCGTAGATATTACCTATATTCGAATGAAAAAAGGCTTCATGTATCTGTTTGTCATTATTGACTGGTACAGCCGGTGTATAGTGGATTTTGAGCTGTCAAGCACTTTGGATAAATCCTTTGTCTTAACCTGTCTTAAGCGAGCATTGAACCGCCGCAGACCGGAGATCATCAACAGTGATCAAGGCAGCCATTTTACCAACCCTGACTATCTAAATCTGTTAGAATCCTATATGGTTAAAATCTCTATGGATGGCAAGGGTCAAGCCTTGGACAATGTGAGAACAGAACGGTTTTTCCGGACTCTGGAATATGACTGCATCTACATTAATGAATTTAATAGTCCCAGGGAGCTAAGAATTGTTTTAAACCAATACATTCATGAGTACAATACCTATCGTCCCCATT
>NZ_LGTE01000060.1 GCF_001263415.1 Thermincola ferriacetica | reverse complement strand
GCCCTAATGGGCAAGACCTGCTATTATCTCGATGTGCTGAACATGATAAAGGCTTATGAAAGAGGAGATTGGAACGCTTTTATCAGGTACGCTGAGAAATTAGGCTTGAACGAGAATGAAATGCCAGAATTGTATGTCCAGGCCCTGGAGTGGGTTAATAAGTTACATCTGCAGGAAAAAGAAGTCGGGTCACATTAGTATAAATTTCATGTTGAAGCACTAAACTTGCAGAAAAGCAAACCTGTCGATTTTAGGTATGGGCATAAACTTTATCAACAGCAGCACAAAAGCCTATCAGGAAAGTATTGCAGATAAAGCTCCGGTAGAGCCATTGGTGTTTAGAAACATGATCAGCCATCTGGAAAAAGTATCTGCTGTAAGAGGAATAATAATCTACCTGGTAAGTAATGACTGCTCTGTGGTAAATCGTTTCCGCCCGTAACCTTGAAGCAACGGTTGTTTTACCTCTACAGCGGCTATCTCCTTTCCATAACAAGGTTATGCAGCACTAAGCTCGGTGGTAGCCGGGATACCCCACCCACCCTGTCAACGTGCTGCTTCACTTGCACTTCCATCATAGCTTGGTCGGGAGTAAAAGTTTGCCGCTCTTCCGGTGAAACAACCGTTGCTCCGAGGTTACGGCCAGCAACCATCTACCACAAAGGACTCAGAGAAAAACTGGGAAAAAACCGAACAAGAAAATTACTAAGAAACTAATCAAAATTTCATTGTTTAGATAATCTATATACTTTGCTTTTACCATTAATTCTCCGTGTCTTCTGTGAATTCTCTGTGGCTTCTGCGGTTTAAATAAATACGTCCTCGGGATTGAGGCGTCCATGCCGGAAACAGTGATTTTTCAAGCCCTCACTGTCGTCAACACCGGCTATCTGCCCTCAGCCAGGTCGCAACTTATTGTTTCACCGGGCGGCCTCTTTCTCACCCTTACCCAAGGCAGGGTAGGCAGGGTTCTCCGCCTACCGTTTGGGAGCGACTGCGCCCGCAAAACCGCTGCCGGGCAGGCAGAGGAGTTCCCGCATGTTTGAAGATGGCGAAGGCCGCCGGGAAGTCCGGCACTCAACTTATGTAGGGCACCCCAGGATGTTGATAAGGGAGGTTAAATGTCTTCCGGAGTGGGGCTTAAATCGTCCATCGGTCCGCGAGCCGCGTAAGCGGGAGCGGTTATTCGATGGAGATTTCGCCCGGAGCGGAGGAATCATTTAACCTCCC
>NZ_LGTE01000059.1 GCF_001263415.1 Thermincola ferriacetica | reverse complement strand
CCGTAAGCCTCGGGTTGACTAGCCCAAGTCTTTTGGAGACTACGTTGGTATGGTGAACACACCCCGGAGTATAGCCCGAGCTCCGGGCACTGTGGCGTAGGATTAAAAGCCCTGCGGGGTAGGGGCGGTGTCCCGCGCGTGACAACCCATTCTAACATGGGCGACGGGCACAATAACTCCAAGCGTAGAGGAGGTCATCTAAGTGGCATATGTCTACGTATTATCAAAAACCGGCAAACCGCTGATGCCGACCAGCCCGGCCAGGGCGCGGCACCTGCTCAGGGCAGGCGAGGCAGGAGTGGCAAGGTTGGTTCCGTTCACCATCCGGCTGACCATCGAAACACCGGAAGCGGTACAGCCGGTTTATGCCGGCCAGGACCCCGGCCTGACCCAGGGCGTGGCCGCGGTGCGGGAAGATGGGAAAGTATTGTTCCGTGCCGAAGTCAGGTGCCGCCCGGACATATCGGAGAGGCTGGAAGAACGGCGTAATTACCGCCGCAGCCGGCGGAACAGAAAGACCAGGTACCGCCAGCCGAGGTATTTAAACCGCAGGAAGCCTGACGGCTGGGTAGCCCCGTCGATCCGGCAGTTGAAACACGAGCACGACAAACTGCGCCGGCTGGTCGAAAGCATCCTACCCGTGACCGGGTGGGCAGTAGAACTGAACAAATTCGACTTTCAGAAGATGGAGAACCCGGACATACAGGGAATCCAGTACCAGTACGGCCCGCAGAGAGGCTGTTTCGACGTGAGGGAATACGTCCTGGAACGCGACGGTTACGCCTGCGTTTTGTGCGGCAGCACTTCCAACCGCAAGCTTTACCACTTTCGTGGCAGGTCAGACCGGCCCAAAAACCTGATCACCCTCTGCGGCGACTGCCACAGAAAAGCTGTCAGCAACGGGATACCGTTTGCCGTATTGGTTGAAAACTACCGTTGGGCGGCCAGGGTCAACGTAATGCGCGCGCTGTGGAAGCCTGCCGCAGGGACGGCTTTCGTAACGGCGGAACAGGTCAGTATGTCGAGGGAAGGGCTTGGCCTGGCGAAAACCCATGCCGGCGACGCCCTGGCGGCCATACACGCCGCTTACGGTATCACACCACAGCCTGGCGGCGCGCCTGTACACCTGGGCCGATACGTCCGGCAGAAGAACCGGCAGTTGCACCGGGCGAATCCCGGCAGGGGCGGCATAAGGCAGCCGGCCAATGCCAACCGTTATCTTGTCAACAGGGCTGGCGTAAGGTTCCGGAAATACGACCTGGTGGTCTACCGCAGCAAA
>NZ_LGTE01000058.1 GCF_001263415.1 Thermincola ferriacetica | reverse complement strand
TGATAAAAGCGTTCCAATCTCCTCTTTCATAAGCCTTTATCATGTTCAGCACATCGAGATAATAGCAGGTCTTGCCCATTAGGGCCAGCCTTATCTGCTCACTTACGGGCATGTCCGTAAGTATGGCGGACATGGGCCTGCCAACAAGCACGTCAATCATGGAAAACAGGCCTACCATAAACAGCTCTGATTCACAGCCCTGCAGACCAATGCCGGGAGCAATTAATTCTCCCAGCCTGGCCCTAATAACGGAGCAGGTCATAATTTCATCTGGTTTATCCTTGGCCAGGCTCCGGAGAGCTAATAAAGATATCCATTTTCTAATTTCATTAATTCCCAACAATACCAGGGCTTGTCTTATGGAAGTTATTTTTGTCCGAAAACCGAAAGCGGCGGAATTAATAAACTTCAACAGTTTATACGACAAGGATACATTTCTTTTCACAATACTTTCCAAGCCCTCAAAGTCTATGTCCGGTTTATTAATCTCCTGCAGGACATGCAGGTAGTGCTGTTTATATACAGGAACGTCCCTACAGGAAATAACTGACGGCCTGCTGAAGAAATACCCCTGAAAATAGGAATAGCCTGTCTTCAACGCCAGTTCAAAATCCTCCCGGGTCTCTACCTTTTCTGCCAAAAACTTTATTCTGCCTGAGCCCAACTTCCTGAAAATGTTTTTCCTTTGCGCTGGACTTGTTTTCATAAAATCAATTTTAATAATATCGGCAAACTCCAGCATTGACTCAAAAGGACTGCCCATCGTAAAATCATCCAGCACCAGAGTGAAACCCATTTCCTTGAGTTTCCGGCAAGACTTAATCACTTCATCGCTGCACTTGATGTTTTCCAATATTTCCACTGCCACCATGTTAGGTGGAAGATTGGCCGGCAGACCGCTCTTTAACAGGTTTTCCGTGAAGTTAATATAGGCTTTTTTCTTACCTGTCAGTGATTCGAGGCCGATGAGCAAAAAACTGTTGGCAATTACTTCTGATGTGGCCTGGTCTCCGTTAACACAAACGTATTGATTTTCTGGACCCGCCCGATATAAAAGCTCATAACCGCAAACCTTCTGCTGTCTGTCAAAAATAGGTTGTCTGGCCACGAATACATTCAATTTATTCCCCATAAGGGACCCTTTCCCCCCTTAAAATCAAGTGCCTGCTTGCAGGACAAACAGGCTAGATTTCTGACTTTGCAGCCTGGCGGCCATAGCACACGGAAAAGTAATCTCTGGTTATTAACTACGATAACTACGCCAGTGCCTTAGGCCCTTGGCTTTGCGTCCCTGTCTTTCGACAG
>NZ_LGTE01000057.1 GCF_001263415.1 Thermincola ferriacetica | reverse complement strand
CACGGAAAAGTAATCTCTGGTTATTAACTACGATAACTACGCCAGTGCCTTAGGCCCTTGGCTTTGCGTCCCTGTCTTTCGACAGGTTTGCCCTACTATGAATTTAAGATTTGTTGACCAAAGTTTTAATGATACATAATATTAAAAATGTTACATTAGGCTTTTATCCATACTTATTTTTGAAAAAATAGGGTAAAAGCTTCTAAATACAGTCCTGGACTATTGTATACAGGTTCGAACGCTAGTCTTAATCAGTAATATTAAGCGCTATTAGTATCAGGAAGGACTAAAAGGTCGAGCCGTTTTTTTTTGTGCAATTCAGCTAAATCAACAATGAAAACCATTGTTTAAGCACAATTTGTAGAAATATGTCTAACAAACAACCATTTTTTAAAAATATGTCGATGATTGGCAGGATTAATTATTTTTCCGTCGTATAAAATATATATAGAATTATTTGGTATGCTACATTTTTAATAATATGTTTTATGTTATTTCTTGTTTATGTTATTTTCTATAAAATGTGTATATATGTGTGAATGGCCAACTAGAACGACTTTCTATTTTTTACCAACAAATAACGCAAAAAAATTCCTGCCCGGTTGAAATACAACTAGGTAGGAATTTTTCTTTTTGCCTCCAGGAGTCTAAAGTGGCCGGGGGGTTGGTAAGAAAATGCCCCCGGCCATATTTTTTACATAAATTCTTGTGCCGGAAAAATCTATACGGAACTGAACTCCGCATGTAGGTCCCCTAAAGACAATAAAATAACCAAGCCGTTCCAACGGTCTGAGTGTAAGCATGAAGGTAATAACCCCCGGTTGAATGGGCTAATTCGCCTGGCGATATACCGACCATTGTTCGGCAACTGGACAAATTATAAAGGGTTGGCTAAGGATGTGCCTTTTAAAAGAATGGAAGAAACCCAGGACAAGACGGCGAAAGTTGGTCAGCCTTGGAATTCCTGAAAATTGGGCGCGTCGCGAAATGGCCATTGGGCATTAGCCAATAGCCCGCAAATAAATAAAGCCCTTGGCCTCAGCTATTGGTGAGAACAAGGACTTGTATGTTTAATCAAAAGGTACAGAAAAATTCGGCTCCAACGTGAACCGCCGTATACTAAACAGTACGTACAGTAGTTTGGGGTACGGGAGTTAATCAACTCCCTCCTACCCCATGAATATCTATATAGCTTCAGCCATATCCCGGCCAATAACCTTCTCTAAATCAAGGATTATGACCAATCCCGCTTCCATTTTGGCCACCCCGGTGATGTAATTTTCGTCTACGGTAGAAGTGAGAAGAGAGGATGGTTTTTCAATTACACTGCCGGAA
>NZ_LGTE01000056.1 GCF_001263415.1 Thermincola ferriacetica | reverse complement strand
TGTTTTATAGATTCCGGGCTATGGCTTGTGACTACGGATTTTATGAGCAGGAACTGGTCTCTGACATATCTTGGTTTATCTAGTTTAATCATGTTGAGAAGTGTTTCTGCATCCTGACCACCGCCTAATAAATCCAGAATTGCAGCCTGCAGACCTGATATTTTATCTGAATGATCACGCAGGTGATTAGTATTTTGGATTAGTTGGCCTTTGCCATGGCAGATTCTATGTATGGCTACAACCTGGCCGGTTTCAGGTTCCGTAATTACAAGATTACCATCTTCTTCGGTTATGAAAAGCTTCTTACCTGGCTGATAAGTCCCTAATGGTACGGAATACCTGTTACTTTGATAGATGATGGTATTGTCTTTCCGTACGCCCCTTGGTAAAATGTTAGCAGATGTAATTTGTTGAGGGGATATCGGCTGTAAGTATTGCTTTTCGAGGAAGAATACTTCTGCCGGTATCCTTTTTGTTATGCCATGGATATTGGCATTACCGGTTCTATCAAGCCATTCCAGGCATTCTGTGTTAAATGAAGCTAAATCAACAAAAATCCTGTGGGCTGCAAAGTTGTTCTTTACATATTTAACTACTGTTTCAACCTTGCCTTTGCTCTCTGGATCAGCTGCGCGGCATAAATGAACTTTGAATTTCGTGGCCTGGCGGTATCGTTCAAATTCATGGGTGTAAATAACATCACCGTAATTTTCACTAACAGCCACTATTTTATCTTGATCAAAGACCAATTCCTTTGGAACACCACCGAAGTACTCAAAAGCATGATTGAGCATTTCCACAAGCTTAGCCGTAGTTAAAGGCTTGTCCCACCACTCAGCGTATTTGTACCTGGAGTGTGATAAGACCATACCCATACAGTAAAGCTTGGTTGCTGACCCATCGGCTCGGTATACCACTTTTTCACCGAAATCAACTTGTGCCTGGTAACCCATAGGCGGGTCAGCCACAGCTTGATAATGTCTAGCCGGTGCACTTTTAGGAATATTGTGTTTTGCTCTTAACTTATGTACAAAATCTCTGACAGTTCGATCTTTACCATGGTATGAGTCTGGATATCGCTCTTTAAGCCAGTCATGTACCTGAGCACTAGTCATATCTGGGTGCTCAGTAAGCCAACCCAGGATTTCTTTTTCATACTGTTCCAAGTATCTGGGCCTTTGTCTCGAATTAACCAAAAGCTGATGGTAATCTTCAGGAGACATGTTCCAATACTTTTTTACTGTTTTCACGTCGATTCCAAGTTTCTTTGCTACTCTTGCCTTTTTGAAGCCACTTTCTTTTAATTGATGAATTCGGCTGTACATGTTCCACCCCTTCATTTATTCCCCTCCTGTCTGAATTAAGCATATCAGACAACGAGGTTATTTTGGTCAAAAACATCCGTTTTTGTTTGCCGAAATTCATCCATTTTATTTTACCACTTACA
>NZ_LGTE01000055.1 GCF_001263415.1 Thermincola ferriacetica | reverse complement strand
CTTGCGCGCCACGGTGGAGTGGCTTGCCAAGACCAGAACCGTGAAGATCACGGTGAATAATGGGTATACGATTCCGGAGGGGACGACTTTGGTAGATATCGACATTTATCCTAAAGATAACCCTGTGAAGGCAGAAATAAATATTGGCATCGATACAACTATTGAATTGGAATCACAGTTTAAAGAAGCCGAAACTATCTTAGCAAGTAAATTTGGGAGTTCTAAAGCCAAAGAAATTGTTGATTATGCACGTTTGAAGAAAACACGTGATGATGAAGTACCCGTAAAATACTGGATAGTTAATAATCAGACCATAAGAGTCATTTCTCCAGGTGGGTATTGGTCTGTAAATATTACGGTTTGGCAGCCAGGGGTGAAAATTTAATGCGAAAAATTAAACTTACTTTATTAATTGTCATTTGTTTTCTTCCAAATCTTGCATGGGGCCTAAACCCAAATTATATACCACCGCCTACTTATCCTAAAAACTTAGAAGCAGCCATGATAGATGATAATAACTATTTAGGGAGATCAGAATTTTTAACGATAAACAGAAAAAAAGATAAAAAAATAAATATTACGTTTTATACTGATAACACCCATATGTTGTTTTATGGGGAACCAACTGGGAAAGAAAACGGAGCTTATCGTTACTTAGGCGAAAACTATTATGGCGAATACATTACTAATCCTGACTTCCCGGACGACGAAAAAATGAAAGGATTAATCGAGGAGAAAGATTGGTTACCTTTACCCTGGATTAACGGAGAAGTTATACGTTCTTTAGAAAGAAGAAAAGAACCACCAATTTGCGAAAATAAACCTTATGATGGTGATCAGAAGTATTTAGCTAATATCGTGCAGGGTTTGCTTGATATACGTTCTCAGAATTTTCAAAATTCCACTTTCAAAGATTGGACTCAGTATGTCCATATTCTCCAGCCGCCCACTAATTCAGGCTGGGGAATGGGACGAATGTGGCACAAAAAAGCAGACGGTACAATATGGTACATTTCTGTTCCGTTGGCACCCAGATGTATCTTTGACCCCGTTGTTCCCAACCTTTATGTCAAGAGCATAGACCCCGGTACTCCGGTTGAAACAGATGAGGTGGGTAATGCTGTATATAAAGCGGAAATAGGCAAGAAGTACACTGCAACAGTTGTCTTCGGTACGGGAGAAATCCGGCGGGATTTGGATTTAGCGCTGCTCAGGCCCTTCGTGGCCGGCTTGCATGAAATTAATGGACAAGCATACAAAGGAAAGTTAAAGAAAATATCAGGGAACGGCCACATTTCCGAACCGGTGCCTGAGTATCCTGACCGTTTTACTGAGGCGAAAAGCCAAACCATCAGCTTTAATGCCGAAAACTCAGAAATTACAGCCACCTTTGAATGGACAGCCCAGAGAGGGACTACCCAACTCATAGCAGCTATTAACGACGGGCAATATGTGCCGCGGCACCATGAATTTGAATCAACGGCAGACGGCAAACCGGCTGACATGACTGATAATGTGAAGAAGGTTCCAATCAAAGTAGCACCGCCGCCCGACCTCTGTGTTAAAGAACTCAAACTTCATACCGTTCTTACCGAACCAGGCCAGGTTTATACCGGCACAGTAATTTATGCCTTAAAACCGGGCTACAGGGAAAAGGTAACCGCCAAACTGGGGCTGACCCATAACGGTTATTCTATTTCATCCACGGAAGGTAAAAAGCTGGATCAGTCCATAGTCGTATTTGACCCCCAAAAGCCGGAAACTATGATCCAAACCTTCTCCTTCAAATTCACCGGCCTTGCACTAGGTCACAACAGCGAAATTGTGGCCAAAATATGGCCCCAGGAACCCACTCTCAAAGACATCAACTGGCAGAATAACACCCGGCGGGTATTGATCAAATCCCATGTCACCGATATAGCCGTCACCAGTATAG
>NZ_LGTE01000054.1 GCF_001263415.1 Thermincola ferriacetica | reverse complement strand
CAATTTCAAGCCCTCACTGTCGTAAACACAGGCTTGCCGCCCTCCACTAAGTCGCAACTCATCACTTTAATGTGCAGCGGTTTTTGGATATCCTGCAGAGTAAATGCAGTAGTAAAGCCTCAAAACGGTATTTTTGCCATCTTCGGACATGCGGGAACACTCTGCGTGCCTGGCTGCAGTTTTGCGGGCGCAGTCGCTCCCAAACAGTAGCCGGAGAACCCTACCCACCCTTCAATCACTCTTGTGGTAGGTGAACATAAAAAAATTCCCCACCGGTGTCTGGGGAAAAATCTCTGCAAAAAGGGGAAATTATCTCTTGCAAAAAACATAACTAGTTTATAGAATCATCAAGGATTTCAACTTTCGCTTTATCGATTAAATCTTTTACAACTTTTTCAAAATATTCCTTTTGGCGTTTCGAATATGCTTCACTGTCTTCATTTGGAAGTGGTTGAACCTCTTGTGCAATAGCTTTAGCAATTTTTGCTCTGGATAATTCTTTTTGATAATAAGGTACGGCCCATTCATTCCAATATTGGTCTTCTGTTATTCCCAGACCTTCAGCAAAGTTTTGTATCATTTCCCTTCCAGTTATAGTACCGTTACTTTGATCTTGATATTTCCTAAGTTCGTTCAAATAAACCTTGGTCTCGTCAACGCTGGCAGTTAAGTTTCTCCTAGCAGCTTCTGCTTCAAGTACTTTATCTCTTAAAATCGAATTCATAACATCTTTGTTAGTCGGGCTTTTATCTCCGTTTTGTGCAGCTAGAATTTGTAACCATACTTTCCTGGCTAAAAATTCTTCATTAGTTACCCCCATTTTATCAATTTTGGCTACAACTTTGATATTTTTCCTGGTTTCTTTCCTTATTTGGCCTAATTGCTTAAGATTTTGTTTTATTTCTTCCTTGGTAACCGGTTTACTTGCTACAGCATTAATGTCGTTAATTTTAAATACAAAGATTGCACCCACTGCTAATACAAAACAAAGAAATGCTATGCCTAAATTAGTTTTTAGTTTCAATTTCTTCACCCCCTAAAGTTTATTAAAATAAATTTACGGTAGTATATGACCAATTTGGTGTTGCATCATCCGTATAAAAACTATATGTCGCTTCAACTTGTTTTGAGGTATTTGACAGGTAGACATCAGTTGAATTTGTTCCACCGCCTACATGAGTACCCGGGTTAACAATTAAAGATTTTGGTTCCCACTTCCAATCCTCTATTGTTAATTTAACATTAGAACCCTCCTTGTACCTGTTAGTAACCATTACATCCCAAGTTAAAAGAGGTCCATAAGTATCTTTCCATGTCCCATAATTCTCATGATAGAAAAAATTGGTAGATGTTGTACCGGGTGAAACAGCTTCATGCATTACGTAATCTATAAATAAATACTTCAATCCGTAGTCTGAACTCCAAACAGTAACTCCAGCTCTACCAGTTTTGTCATAATACTTTGTTTCAGCATATGCGACTGTGGCAAAGCTTGAAACCAAAATAAAAGTAATAAGAAGTAATGATATTAACCTTTTCAAATATCATCTCCCCTTTCCTTCATTATAACATCTTTACACCCTTTTAGAATTACCAATTATTTTAAATTAAGTTTATTTTCACAAACCATTCCTCCCTTCCATTGCTTTAATTTATGGGTAATTACACCCTGTAACATGTTAAACTTGAATGTCTTTAGGTATATCCGCTAACAACGTTCTACAACTAGATACGTGCAACTACATCCTTTGTTTGAAATAAACTTTCATAAAGAGAATCATTAAATTTAAAATGCTGTAACCTTACTCCTTGTAAACGGCAAGTACTTTTGGATGAATTTCGGCAAATAATTTTCCCAGTTTTTTCACCTCAAAATACTATCACGATGTTTAAGCCGGTAACTGTCGCCGGTCATGTTGAATATCTCACTATGGTGAGTT
>NZ_LGTE01000053.1 GCF_001263415.1 Thermincola ferriacetica | reverse complement strand
AGCCGGGGCGCCACGGTGGAGTGGCTTGCCAAGACCAGAACCGTGAAGATCACGGTGAATAATGGGTATACGATTCCGGAGGGGACGGACGTAATTGTTGAAATAGATCCCCCGGACAATAATCCTAATAAGGTTGATATTAATCTTACTGTAACACTTGGTAAAGAGCTGGAACCTCAATTTAATGATGTTTATAAGATTTTGGCCAGTAAATTCGGACCTGGGCCGGCTAAAGAAGTAACAGAATACATACGTCAGAAAAAGGACGAATGGTCGGAAGTGCCTGCAAAATGGTGGATTTTCAATGACCAAAAGGTATATGTTGCTTCAAATTCAGGTGATTTTGTTATTCAAATCACAGTGTGGCAGCCGGGGGTGAAATAGGTTGCAAATTGGCCAAAGAAACCTGGTTTTATTCATGGTATTAGTGGCTATGTTTGGTTTTGCCGGACTGACCTGGGGAAACACAGAAAAATATGTCCCACCGGTAAAAGCACCTTTAACAATAACCGAAGCAAAAATTGACGATAATAAGTTTCTAAAGGTGGCAGGCAGTATCCCCATAGAATATTTTGTTGATAATCCGCAAACAAAAGCCATTCCGGAGAACCAAAGGTTTTTGAACATTGAGGTCTACCCGGAATTTAATAACACCCATCTGCTCTTTTACGGCTCACCGCACGGAAGACCCGGGGAAAAACCCCAAAATGGAGAATATCGGTATTCGGGGTATAACAGGTTTGGCGAGCATATCCCAAATTTAAATTGGCCTAACGATGTACAGCCAAAAAACAAATATCTGGATGATAATAAATGGATTTCTCACCCTTGGACAAATCCTAATGTTATAGATTGGAACAACATTCGTGGAGAAAAAATTGTACATGTTCCATATTTTGAACCCAAACCCGAATGGCGGCAAAACATCTGGTGGGGTTTAAAATTAATGCACGGGGATGAATTCCGTGGGGATGAGACAGTACCCTGGGAACAGTACGTACACGTGCTGCAGCCGCCCACCTTCTGGGGCTGGGGGTGGGGTATCGCCTGGCACGATGAGCACGACGGACAGGGTATTTTGTACCGGACCATCCCAATAGCGCCGGAAAGTGTATTTGTAGATTGGGTACCGAACCTGTACGTAAAAGACTTCGACCCCGGCACTCCGGTAGAAACGGATCCTACAACGGGTGCAACGGTTTACACCGCCGAACCCTTCACCAGGTACACCGCCACGGTGACCTTCGGTATTGCTGCGGAAAACGAATGGATTAAGAGGCCGCCGCCGAAGCTACCCATCTTTATTGGAGCCGCCCACCAGATTGACCAAACCCATCACAAAGCTGTTTTAAAATATAAATCAGGGCGCGGTTCCATAGGCGGGTTAATAAGCGCTTTTCCCTGGGGTGCGCCGGTGGGCTATAAGTACCAAACCGTTACTTTTAATGCTAACAGGGCAGAGATAGTTGCCCAGTTTGACTGGACTGCCCAACCCCAATCAAAAAGCCTGACGGTCGGGGTCAATGACTGGCCGGGCTTCAGGTACCTGTACGAGGGAGATACGGGCCTCGTTTACGCTGATAACCGGCTTACCGTTCCATTAACCGTTAAACCGCTGCCTGATGCGTATGTGGCCAATATTAACCCAGGGACTGCACTAACTGAACCCGGACGTGAATACCACGGCACGGTAACTTACGGATTAAAGGCAAACTTCCCCGGCCCGGTAGAAGTAAAACTGGGGTTAACCCATAACGGCTGGCCTGTATCCGGCATCCATGAACGGACGGTAGCTTTAAAACCCGGCGAAACAATAACTCTACCTTTTACCTGGCATGGCCAAAAAATGGGGCAAAACAGTTTAATCGAGGCCAAGATCTGGCCCCAGGAACCTACTCTCAAAGACATCAACTGGCAGAATAACACCCGGCGGGTATTGATCAAATCCCATGTCACCGATATAGCCGTCACCAGTATAG
>NZ_LGTE01000052.1 GCF_001263415.1 Thermincola ferriacetica | reverse complement strand
GGATGTCACCCGGAAGTGGATAACCCGAATCCAGAACTGGGGTACAATTTTGGCCCAATTTTCCATATATTTTGAAGAACGATTAACCAATTATTTAAAATAGGGAATAGTGGGTTTACACAAAATTGTTGACAGACCCATTGTAATTCCTTGTTTCAATTCGGTCATCTTTTAAATTCCTTCCCTCTCTGGAGTAAATCCCCAATTATTTAACAGTTTGCTTTACCCCAGCTTTCTAGTTCTGCTATATACTCCGGATCAAAATTAAACTTATTAGCCGCTGAAATTATTTTCTCCAGATACCCTGGACATGGCTTTCCACAAACATTTTCGGAAGCTATATAAACAATGGCGGAAACTTCTTCTCCTTTAGGTAACATTTTGGCAACAATTTCTTCCTTATTGTAAAGATTGGAATAAATTCCTTCATAACCATCCAAAGATTTCTCGTCTTGTGGAAATATACTCCACAAGATACCCTCGACAAAGCTGTTATCACTTTTGATAATACTTGCAACACCACGGGAATTAATAATAAACTTGTAGTCATTCAGGCGGGCTTTACCGATCAGTTTTGCTGTAAGGCACCTTTGGGCCATTTGATTCTCATCCATATTTGAACCGTAAGCAAAATACAGCCGGCCTCCAAATTCACGGGCCATCATCTTGGCTTCATCAATAATCTCAAGCAATACACCATCCAAATCGTCATTTTGGGCGATATATTTGTTCGCTCGTTTGCCTAATCGCCCGTAGAAAGCAAATTTGTTGGCAAAATCGATATAATCTCGGAAGATCTCTCTCAAGGAATAAAACAATGCGCTGATTTGCCTGGCGTATTTTGAGATAACCAGTACCTTGCTACTTTTATGAATTCTATCATAATCAATAACCAAATGATTATCCGATTCCCATGCCCGCAAATCGTCAGTAAGCTCTAAGGCAATGACGACGTCTGCGCCACCCCAAAGTTCACACTTGTCATGCTTAGGTTGCCATTCACCTCTTCTGATACTGTTCTCAAGTTTTTTCAGTTCGTTAATAATCATTTCTCATTTACCCTCCTTGTTTTGATTTAGTTTCATTTTACATGTCTGCTTTCAGGAGGTTAATGAAACTGAGATTCATATTTTTTCAATTAGCAAACTCAATGCTTATTATCCTATCAATGTCAATTTTTATTTTTTCTTGTTCATCATTAATGACTAGTATTTTGGTGGTCAAATAATCATTCCCTTCCTTGGCAAAATCTACTCGGCCAACCACTGTCTTGAGTCCTTCTTTGGTGTCATATTCAATTTTACAGAGTGCTCCGGATTTAAGGAAATAAGCAAACATTTTCTGCCTTTTTGAATCAAGAATATCCTCTTCAAATCGGTAGGCTCTTATATGATTGTCATCGAAAAATATTCCTTTTTCCTTGGCTTTCTCAGAAATACGTCTTTTGCCATAAGAAGATAGTTGGTCGTAAATACAATCAGCTATATAATCATAAATATCTTTAAAAACAGTTTTCCTGCCTGTCAATTTTAAACCGACAGTCAATGCATAAACCTCGCTCAAGTTAAGCGGTAAGAAAACAGGGTGTATTGTTGAATCGTAAGTGTTTTCACCACGTTTCAAGTTTATCTTCATACTGTACCCGAGAAAAGAATAATCCCCTCTCTGGAGTTCATTTAAATAATCAGACAACGTCCTTTCGGTAATACTAAAATATGCGGATATTTCTTCCCGTGTTTTAGGTCCTTCATGAAGATACTTGAGTATTTCTATCATTCTTTCGGTTTTTTCCCGAAAATTCAATGGAGGAAAATAAGTATCGACATCAATTTTGACACCGTAGTATTTACTTACGAAATTGAAAAAGTCTCTTATTAAGCCGTTTAATTTGTTTTTATTTCTCCGATAACTCTGAACACCATCAGCAGTTTTCTTAAGGAGTTCATCAAGATTTTTTAAAATATCAATATTCAAGTGTAAGTGGTAAAATAAAATGGATGAATTTCGGCAAACAAAAACGGATGTTTTTGACCAAAATAACCTCGTTGTCTGATAT
>NZ_LGTE01000051.1 GCF_001263415.1 Thermincola ferriacetica | reverse complement strand
GCTTACCCGGTTTACCTGCCGAACCGCTATTTTTCTTGGGTATGTATGACGTGTCCGAAACCAGAGACGTAATACCTACCCCCGGGGCCACCAAATCAGGCTTTGTTAAACCGTCAACGGTTGGCCCCCGACTTGAAAATTCGGCAATAACATCATCCTTGGTATTAACTGTTCCCCTGTCATCTAGAGCTCCTACCGTGATTATATGCGCGTTGATGCCGGGAGAAGATAGTTGCCTGGACCGTTACAGATCATATGAGAAACAACCTTGCATAGAGGCACTAAAAAATGCTATTTTGAAGCAACAACCATCCAAAGGACTGATACATCATTCAGATCGTGGTTCTCAATACTGCAGTAAGTATTATCAGGACAAGTAGCAAAATTCGAAATGATATATAGCATGAGCCGTAGAGGTAACTGCCGGGATAATGTCTACACTGAAGCATTCGGGGTTACTTCTTTCGGAATAAGGTAAGGTTTTAAAAATTACAACTTGTTAACGGAGGGTATCATAAAAGTCTCAACCACTTAATTACTTTTTGCTTAAGTTGTCTAGCTTAGACTCTATATCTTTAAGTTTTTGTTCGAAAAATCTTACTTTACGAAAAAACCATGTTGGCAGAAAAATAATTATTAAAATAGTTACCAGAAACTGAACCCAACTAATCAACAAAAATGGTAATGTATGTAAATCCATCAAAAAACCCCCTTTTTAAATTTTATTTTGTATTTGAAAACTCAACCCTACTTAATAAATCCATAATTCCAATAAAAAATTGCCAATATAACCAGCAGATACAAAAGATTTTATAGTACTTTGCCCTTACGTTGACGGCAACGTGCTTAAAACCGTTTTACCTTGGCTTGAAGGTTATGCTCTCACAATTTTGCCTTGATACGAGCTAGTAGCTTAGCATCATCGCTGTTTTCAGCCTTTTTGAGGGACCGAAGTTAGCCTCGCATTTTAAGTTTCTCTCCAAGTGCCTTTTCTCTGAGGGATTTACAGACCATGTTTCAGGTCAACGAGCCCATGAGTTAAAAAATCTCTTTTCCACCTGTAATACATCGACCGGCTTATACCTACTCTTCTACACAACTTGGCCACGGTTTCCTGACCCTTCAGGCTTTTAAAGACAACTTCCATTTGGGCTTGGGCGGTCCAACACTTACGTTTCTTAAGTGTTTTGATATCTATCATCTTCGTACCTCCTGACTTAACATTTCGGGATGAACGGACGTATTTCCTCCGTTAGATGAGCATCAACCTTTATGTTGTCAGGATAACAGATTCTTACCCAATCATAGGAAGCTACTTTGTCTTTTGGAACGCCATATTTTCGGTGATGGTTGCTAATTATAATTTAGTTTATAATTGCTTCAATACTCGCTAAGTAAGTTATTATATTATTATATTATAAACTAACTTTTTCCTAAAGCTCCAGGTTAAGCTTAAATTTCTATATGGCACAAAATGAATATTATAAGCACAGACTATCTGACAAAGCCCGCGACTTAATTCGCGGGCTTTTGTAACTTATTATTAAGGAATGGCATCTACTTCGGTCATTATACCTAAAGTATCAACCTTGTATTTCACCCAAACAGACTTGGAGCCTGCATTAAAAGGCAGCGTAACTACTGATGAATCTGAAACATATGCAGGATTAGCATCATTTACTAGAATTTTAGCTACAGGATCTGACATGGTACATCCAACAGATGAGACATCACCCCAAACATCTTCTATATGGGCAACGTACCTTGTACTACCAGTGTTATCGATATAAGTTCTTAAAGAAGCATAGCAAGGTCCAAACCACCAACTTTTATCCGCATAGTATATAGCAGCACTAGTTACTTCCTCTTTACTTTTCTTTGCAGGACCATATTCATAACTAACAGCACTTCCATCATCGAAGTAATATTTTACTTTTTCACCGCGTTTTAATTTCAGATTAGGCAATTTAGCATTTACTTTATCTTCGTTAAAGCAATCAAGATTTTGGAGCTTTTGTATTGCGGCAGGATCACCGTTTTTGGCCATCTCGAGTATACCTTGGGCGTACTCATCAATTGCTTTTTGAGCTACCATATCACCTTTATTGGCTTTATTTATTATATCTCTTGATATACCATTATCTCTAAACGAAGAAACTGCAGCAAACCCGAACGAATTGAAACAAAATATTGATAAAACAAAAATTGACATTACTGTCATTAATTTTGTTTTCATAAAATTCACCTCGTTATCATTTTTTACACTTTTTCTTAGACATTGACGATACTATCTCGTTGTAAAAAGATGCTTCTCTTATTGTACGCCCTTAATAAAGATTTATGTTCACTTCCCCCGCTCCCTGCTCATTAACCGCAAATCCCAAATTTAGAGCAGTACTCATCAACTGCCTTTTCACCTCATCCGGTGTCCAGGGATTCTGCTCCAATAGCAAAGCGGCGGTTCCCGCTACCATCGGGGTTGCCATAGATGTCCCCGACATGGTAACGTAGTAATTGGTAATAGTGGTTTGTGCAGATTTTTCCTGGGTTACGGCTTGAGCGGCTTTTCCCGGTTTACCTGCCGAACCGCTATTTTTCTTGGGTATGTATGAC
>NZ_LGTE01000050.1 GCF_001263415.1 Thermincola ferriacetica | reverse complement strand
AGCACCTCCAGGACGACTTTGCTTTTAAATTCGGCTGAATATTGATTTCGCTTTTTCATGTTTCCATTATAACTTACTTTTTAAATTTTGTGTCTCACCTTATGGGTTCATTATACCGTATCCAGCGTTGTTAGGCGATGTTGCTGCGGCAGCTTAACTCTTAAGAGATCTTACTACCTTATCGACATCTTCTGTAGTTTCTATATTCGTCAAGTTATGGGAATGATGAGTTAAAAAATCTTTGACTCTCTTTAAACTTAATAAACAATATTTTATTATTTTTAGCTTCGCATAATTTTTTAACTTCTTGCTTTTATTAGACCCAAATTCTAATCTAATAAATATTAATTCATAGATAGCTATTACGGTAACTACATAAATGAAAGGTAAAAACGCAATGGTCAGAATGGGCGCTAGAAAAAACTGTTTAAGAGTATCTAAGCTAGCCCAACTACTGAAATTTGAAAAGACATTTTTCAAAACAAAGATCAAAATTAATATACCTATATAACTTTTAACCCAACCCAATAGCTTTTCAACCTTTATATACTTCTCATCCATCTTCGCTACAGTTTGCATCATTACGATTAAAGTAATAAAAGGTAAGAAAATCAATTCTCCAATTAGAGAGAATGTATATGTATTAACGAGAAATTCGATTATCATGACAATTTTTAAGTTATCAATAATCGTCTTTCTAAAAAAGTTCTTTTCTTTCGACGAACCCGAATTCATAAGCATAGTGAAACCGGTCAGACAGGTCCAAATAATTGAATCCTTCAAAAGAGAGGTCTTCCAAAATCCAATTTGATGTAATAAAATAATAATTCCACTAATGTACAAAATCATTAATATAACCGGGATAAGTATTTTCCGATGACAGAATGATTTAATAACTTCAAAAAGCGAGGCCCTGATTTCCTTTTTAAAAATCATGTAAATCAATACAACAGACAGCCAAATAATAGCTGCGATTTCTCTATTGTTAAAGACATTCAATTATACCCACCGTTCTTTCAAAATAGGAATACCGAGCAGCAATTTCACCTAACGCATGTGCTGGAAACGAACTTGCCCCGACCGCAAGGCTGGCGCGGTTTTTGCACCTGGTCCGCAAAAATCGTGACACCAAAACTGTCGTGGAGAAGGCTGTCATTCGGCCATTCACCGGAGCCGCTCATTTGTGTCAGCTTTATTGCTTTGTTGAGTAGGAACGGCCCATCGGCCAGGCACGCGGCGGCCTTTTCCCAGTGTGCCGCCTGGCCAATGGTACCAAATGAGCGGCGTGTTGGGTCGTTGTCGTAGCCCTAGCCCCTCCCCCTTGGTGGCGCGATTTTTGCCATGTTATTGCAAAAAACGTGACAGCCGAGGACGGGTGAAATTGGGCGGAGCGCAGCGCAGCCGTTTCCAGCGTTGTTAGGCGATGAACCGTACCAGTCCTTAGTTTTTTTCAAACGCATACGCTAAAACTATGTATTGCTTTTTATCATCAAAATTCCAAAGCCAAGAATCAAATAATCCTTTAACTTGTAATCTGTCTATTTTATATTGACTGCACGCCTTTACTGCATTCCATCCAGCTATGCATATTGTTAATTTTTCTGTTAATTTCACGATTTGTAATGGATTTTTAGCAAGGCTTTTAATACTAAGTCCACTTGTCCTTTCAATAATATTTTTAGTGTCACTATCAATTTTAAATACATCTGTACTGTAGGCTAATATTCCTTTTCTTTTTAACATTGTTTCAATTAATCTCAAATATGGGGCTAGAATTCTATGAGATATATGCGTAGCAATTTTATATATTTCAGATTGTTCTTGGTCATTAGGATTAATTTGCATAATAACGGGCGACAAGAATTGCGTAGTAATACAATTCGAAAATATCCATGAACATCCAGGGATATTAAAGTTTACTGGTTTAAACCTCTTTGGTAGCTGATCTCTAAAAAGTTCAAATTTCCGTTTAATTTTATCTGGAGACGTTCCATCATTCATGATATTGTACAATTCAACAATTCTTTCTGATAATCCGGTGATATCACAAGGCACTAATTTTACTTTTTGACGACGTGAAATATCTAATTTACAGTAAGCGACGTCTAAAGCCTTCGAGTCAATATCGAGCAGATAAACATTCTTGAATTCATCTACTATTAACGGTAATGAAAAATCATCTGCTTGTCCTACACCAATAATTAGAGCGTTGTCTCTCTCTGGCGACAACTCTATAGTTTTACGAAGCCAATCATTACAAGCGTTTATCGAATCACTCCAATTTGAAACTTGTTCTTTGGTTTTAGATGCATTTACTTTACTAAATATGTCTTCTAACATATACTACCCTTCTTTCAACTAAATTTGGCCCTAAATTAAGGTACGGTTTTTCGCCTAACGTATCATCGGCTACACGAACTTGTGCAGGCCCGCCCGGTTGGCGGGCTTTTTGCGTTATCCACACCCATTAGATCAAGTATGCATCTGTGGATAACGTAGGCAAAAAGCATGATAACCCAGGGCCAAGCAAGTTAGGTGTAAACGGCAAGTACTTTTGGATGAATTTAGGCAAATAATTTTGCCAGTTTTTTCACCTCAAAATACTATCACGATGTTTAAGC
>NZ_LGTE01000049.1 GCF_001263415.1 Thermincola ferriacetica | reverse complement strand
CGAAGAGCCCGGTGCGGTAGTTCCGCACGCCGGGATCTGTGCGGGGGTTGTCGGGTAACTGGCAGTCCTACCGTGACGGCGAAATCTCCTCGGATTCATATTATTAATTGAAAGAAAATTGAAAGAAATATGTATTTCTTGACTTTGATGGTTTGCACGAAAGGAAGGAGTATATTGTATGAGCAAACTATCTTCCCAAGATTGGTTGGGCATTGCTAGCGTACTTTTGCTATTAATACTTACAGCTGTTGATAATGCTTACATAATGTTTGCTGTTTATGGAATTGCACTTGTGTCTGGAGCTTTGATTATTTTTAGGAAAATGTTAACAAAGTTGGAGCAGTGTTAATCTTGATAGTCAGCATTGTTGGTATTAGCCTTG
Source organism: Thermincola ferriacetica (assembly GCF_001263415.1). Taxonomy (NCBI): domain Bacteria; kingdom Bacillati; phylum Bacillota; class Clostridia; order Eubacteriales; family Thermincolaceae; genus Thermincola; species Thermincola carboxydiphila. The sequence goes on along the minus strand of NZ_LGTE01000049.1, from coordinate 2,990 downwards.
CTTTGATAAAATTGATACGCGGTTAGTGTTATGGAACTAATGAACTGAAAACCGGACGCCCGGAGACATCACCCAACAACAGGCTAAACGGCTGCGCTGTGCTCCGACCCAACTTGTCCCGTCCTCGGCTGTCACGGTTTTTGCAGTTACCTGGCAAAAATCGCGCCACCAAGGGGGAGGGGCCAGGGCTACGACAACGACCCACCACGCCGCTTATTTTGGTACCACTGGCCAGGCGGCACACTGGGAAAAGGCCGCCGTGTGCCTGGCCAATGGGCCGTTCCTACTCAATAAAGTAATAAAGCCGACATAAATGAGCGGCTTCGCAGAATGGCCGACTAACGGCGTTCTAAACGACAGTATTGGTGTCACGATTTTTGCGGACCAGGTGCAAAAACCGCGCCAGCTGTGCGGGCGGGGCAAGTTCGTTTCCAGCCACAGCGTTAGGCGAAATGGCCAAAAAAATTCAACCTACAGTTTTTGTAGGTTGAAGAATAGAGTTTATACAATTGAAACATTCATGAACACTTTTCCATTGCTGTCTTTGCCAATTTTAATTAGGATTTCACCATCATTTCTAGTAGTTAAGCAGTATCTTTTCTTTGAACTTCTGTCGCTCCTTTTAAATACTGTCCATCCATTGGCTTTTTTCGTGTATTTGTCTGTTACAGATGTATCAGTTTCTTCGTCATCTGAGACTATTACTAGATCAGGCGTAAAGTGTTCAAATATTTCTTCACAATAACCTGAGTCTCTTCCGTGATGTGATGCTACTAAAATATTTGCATTACTTATGGCTTTAACAAAACTGCTATTTTCTAATAACTCCTTCCAAGAAGCGGATTCATTATCCCCAGGAATTATTACTTTTACGCCTAAGTATTCAATTACAGTTACGATGCTATGGTTATTAATGTTAGACTTTCCGCAATTTGTTGGAGTAAAGCAATGAAATTTAACTCCGCCATTATTTTCTGGAAGTTCGGGATTGTCTTCATCTTTAATTGTTAAATTAAATCTGTCATTTATTTCAAGATATTTGTCAATTTTGTCACTATCAGAATCTGGATTAGCCTTTCTAATATCATCTTCGGTAAGGTGTTTAGGTCTTCTAAGTGCTTTAGGAGATAGTTTGTCAAAATTGAAAATGTCATCAAGATGATCTGTATGGGGATGAGTAATAATAACTTCGTCAATAGATGTTATGCCATAGTTGTTCTTCAAATGTAATAAGGGACTAAATTCGTCATTATCTCCTACAAAAGACCCAGTTCCTAAATCGATAACAAAATGTTTCCCCTCAGGTGTTTTGGCATAAGTAGCACTTCCATGTTGTACATCCCATATCATTATTTCTAGCATCCAAATTCACCTCCTTAATATTTATTTTTTCTAACCTCCCCAAACGGCATCGTCGGCTCTTTGCTTATCCTTGTTTTTAAAGCATTTAATTGTCATATAGAGTTGAATGGTAAAACTAACGAAGCCAAATACAATACCCCAAATTATTGAAGAACCAACAGCCAATTGAAATATAAAATGTGTAAGTAGAATTATTCCAGAACTGAGTAAACTCGAATTAAATAAGGATATAACATAAATGTAGATAGAGTACGGGCTAATAGGATTAAAATTTCTAGGACGGTCGTGTCTCAGATATCCTTTATTATAAAGAATAAAATCTAGAGTTGAATTACATAAAAAATAATTTCTAATAGAGTTGACCTGTTGGGCTACAATGGTGAAATATATTCTGTTCCTGACGAAGGCTGTTAAAATCGTCAAACCTACTATAAAACTCAGTAAAAAGATTAATAATATAAACAAATATTTAATTGAACCACCAGATTTTGATTGGTATAATGCAAATGTTGCTGTAAAGACTGCTATATATCCGGTAAGACTAAAAGTAATTAAAGAGTTTTGAGTAGAATGATAATGCCGCATTTGTTCAAAAGACTGATTATATTCTGTAATTAAAAATTCAGAAGCTTCCTGTTCGGAAAACTTTTGATTGTCAGTTCTTTTTAACTCCTTCATCTTGACACCTCATTTTCAACTAATTACATTTTATATCAATATATTACTCAATACAAGAAATTAATGGAAATAACAACGCGATTCCAGGCTGTTATTTTTGGCCACATCGCCTAACATAAAGCCGTGTTTCCGCAGTTGAGCATGCAAAAACACCGGCAAAGCACTGGCCCTGCCGGTGTTTAGCCATTCTTCAATATGCTCAATTGCGGCAACACGTGTTGGACGAAGCCGCGTGTATAGAAGCAGTTATGGAATTATCCCATCACAAGGTTAGGCTCGGATTTATCCCAACTTGGATTCGCTTTTTGGCATTTCGCGCTGTACAGATGTACCATATAGAATGCCGGTGTTTAACAAACAGCGAATTTGTTGTATAGTAAAAATATGGAACGGCTGCCCCGTTTTCACACATTATTTATGCCGCGAAGCATACAGCGGCGTGGCATTTCGGTGGTTAGACGAAATTACAATTTTTACAAGGAGGAATTTATTTGAAGTCATTATCAGAAGACTTACAAACACCAAAGACAACGTTAGATGAATTTTCAAATGTTACGAAGAGAGTGTTGGAGTATGTCCCAAATGTTATCACGAATAAGACGAAAGTAAGAGGTTATCTATTATGCTCATCAGTTATTGCTGGAACCACTAAATATGTGCGTCCTATAAAAACTGATTTGTTTATAGACGATAGCCGCATTTTTGAAAAGGAATATGAGAACTTCTTGAGTATTCTACAAAAAATTAAAAATGGAGAACGAAGTTTAGGTAAGGATTCTTATGACAATATTGATAGAGTTATTTATACCATTCAGCAATCTATTGGTGTAGGACTAGATTTATTAGTAAATGCAAATAGCGCAAGTGTAAGTGGTAAAATAAAATGGATGAATTTCGGCAAACAAAAACGGATGTTTTTGACCAAAATAACCTCGTTGTCTGATATGCTT
>NZ_LGTE01000048.1 GCF_001263415.1 Thermincola ferriacetica | reverse complement strand
AAGCATATCAGACAACGAGGTTATTTTGGTCAAAAACATCCGTTTTTGTTTGCCGAAATTCATCCATTTTATTTTACCACTTACAGATTATTCAACAGTCAGAGAAAAGTAAACAAGAATTGCTTGATTTTATTGAAAAGTATAATTCTGGTGAAATAAGTATGAATCATACTAATGACCCCGATGCAGTAACTGCATTAGTAAGTATTCCTACCAATTGGGAGTACTGGGTTTGTAAGTTTGCGGGAGCTTTGTCTTGCACATGGCTTGCGTAATCTTTATAGAACTACCTCCTGTAATGTTAGCATGTATAGTTTTCCACTTGTTGCATTTGGAGTTTTCTGGATTATAATCGGTTTGATTCAGGTTAGATCTTGGAACAGTTTCTACGACCATAGAATCGCATTAATTAAATGGGTCATTATTTTTTTGATAGCACTAATGTTCATTCAGGCAATATTATTTTACATTAGTACTCAGCCTTTTTTCTATAAAGGTATTATTTTAGCAGTAAATCTATTATTAGAAATAGCACTTATTGTCTTTTTTAAAGAAAAGAACCAAAATTGAAAACAGTTGAGCATGCCATAACACCGGCAAAGCGCTGGCCCTGCCGGCGTTAAACCGTTACTCAATACGCTCAATTGCGGAAATAAATAAATGTGTTTATATGATTGTATGTAAACATGTAATTGTGGTAAATCTCAATCAACCCCCAGCCGATACCGGCTGTCTTACTGCTGCACAAAAAATTTTCCTACCTGGATGTAATTCTTCAAGGCAGGAAAGTTTTTTTGCTCCAGGGGTTGACCTGGTTGTCGCTTCCAAATTTCTATGTCAGTAAAAAGAGCTTTTTTCTAAAATTATTTGACACAAAATCGTTTGTCCGGTATATTAGTCCTATCGGTCGATAGGGTCGTTTTTAGGCCTAAAACAGGAAAAGACCTTTACGGGCTGTGTTGTTTAGCGACGCCACTCCCGAAAAGGTCTCCCAACACCCCCAATGGAGGGGATATCAATAATTATTATACTACCTTTTTCCGGCGGCGTCACTGCCTATTTATCTAAAATTGAAAATTGGTATCGGACAACCATGCATTCCTGCCCTCGCTGCAATGGCAAGACCAGGGAAAAACCACGCGTCCGTTTCGCTCAGTGTGCTAAAGAACTTCGTTATTTAGACCCCGTGCTGCTGGATAAATACTTCCTTTGGGAGGAAACCTTTGACATTAATTTTGATGTGGATTCCCGTTCTCCCCTGGCCTTAATCCTTACAGGTCAGCCTGAACTCCGGGACCGCCTCAAACTCAGGGCGCTCAGGGCCATTGACCAGCGCATTAATGTCCGGTTTCACTTGAATGGCTTATCTGACGCTGTCACCCGTGAGCAGTACACTATTGATGCCACAACCGTCGCCAGGGTTTTGCTGAACGGAAGTAATATTTACTCTGACAAAGAGGGCTGTTCTTCACCCTTTCTACTGCCAATGGCAGTTGAAACTAAACATTTCTAAAACGTCATGCAATTCGGGAAATGTTCACTTCCAACTGACATGACGGCTGGAATTACACTGTCAAATAGTTCTGGAAGCGACACTCAACCCCTATTATTTCTTTAACCCACACTTTGATATTAAATAGGGTAAATTTCCCTTCGGGCAATGTCAACAAACCAAGTTGGCCATCTGTAACGGCGAGAAAACTGGAACGTCCCCAGACATTCTTTTTTACATTTGTACCCCCATACTGGCACCCAGCAATATCCAATACGACCATTAAAATTAGTAAGACAACAGCTTTCTTCATTTAATCCTTCCGTATTGAAAAGAAGATGAACCTCCGCCACAGTGGAGTTTAAGTAGCGGAGGCTTTTGATTAATTCTTAGGCATAAAGCTTTGCCGGCATCTGTGTATCCCTGAGTACTTGGAAATCACCCTGATAAGGTTCTCTGTGGAGGGGCAATGAAGTTATGCTGGAAATGGATGATACTATTCTTTTACCCAACCAATAACTGTTAGTAGTATCGTGATTTTGCGGATATATCGCAGTACACCCACGGACAGATGTGTTAGAACTGGTATTATTGTGAATACTTAAGATCTCTTTCTTGCTCGCTTAATCATGGATCTTCACTTTTTCATATTAAGCCTGGATGACGTTTTATCAAGCTCAATCTGCTTGGGATTGACCCGCTGTAAGTATCCTGCGCAGTTAACGCCGAATAGCTTGGAATTAAAGAAAACATAGCTAAAAATATCTTAGTAATTAAAGATTTCTGCCAAACTCATCAAGACGTTTATATATATCGGAAGCCGATTCATTTTCGGCAGTAAATAGGCCCAAAGTGCGCACCATTCGACGAAGTTTTTTTGTGTAATCTTCAAGTTTTGAAATGTCGTTTTGAACTAATTTACCCTTTGAAGTCTTGGTCAAGATTTCATCAACTAAATTTTTACCCAATTCATGAAATTCTATTATCGATTTGGGCATGGAGACATGATTGATTATTGGGTCCAAATACGTAAACTCTCCTTTAGCTAACATCAGCCTACCTACAAAATCTGAATGTTTGTCTTTCATATCAAGAGCAGCCTGCAATAAATTAAGTATTTGACACTGGCTGGACATATACATTTTATAATCATAAACTGCCGATTGCTCCCGTTTTTTCCACATACCGTAACCAAGCGCTAATAACAATAATGAAATTACGCACAGAAATAATATTGCAAATTTTGGTAATGAATTGTTACTCATTCTATCCTCCCGCAAATTTTAATTTATCTTTGTATTTTATAATATCAATTCAAAGAGCTTTTAGCTAAATAATATATTTGTCTTTTTTACCGAACTACTTTTTTACTAAAAACTTGCACAATTGGTAATGGGCAGAAAAATCTCTGCCCATCACTAATTTTAATAATTTAATAATAATATTGAAACGTTTCACTTGCTTCTTCATTAACACCAGTTATCCATGAAAAAGATATGCCCCACGGATAAGATACAGAAGGATTAGAAACTGCCATTTGGGTGTGTCCATAAGCAATTTTCATCTGCATATCCCTAAGTTTATATCCTACAGTTACCTTTACAAAACCCCAGCCTTCTGCTGCCCACATTTTGTTATAAGAATCCCATAAAGGAAATTTAGCCTGAGCAGTATTAGTACCCGCCAGGGCAAAATTATATTGTTTTGTATACGACGTTGGACTCCCTATTGTTGTTGCTTTATATGTTACAACATTATAAGATTCTGCTGTAAGTAATGACATATTAGGATCCCAACCCGCTCCAATAATATCAGTACTTAAGTAAAGAGGTTTACTACTCCATGACCAACTAAAACCTGTCTTCCAATAAGACCGATCATTTTTTGAGTCATACC
>NZ_LGTE01000047.1 GCF_001263415.1 Thermincola ferriacetica | reverse complement strand
AAGCACTTCTAAACATCCTGCAACCAATCTTTGAACCGGACTTTCATCCATCGAGCTATGGATACAGGCCGGGACGCTCCTGCCATCAGGCGGTGGCCAAAGCAGAGATGTTCATAAACAAATACGGATTAAGCTATGTAGTGGATATGGACCTCTCCAAATGCTTTGACCGGCTAAACCATGACCTGATACTAGAGGGAGTCAACCGTAAAGTCAGTGACGGTAGTGTCCTGAAGTTAATCAAGAAGTTTCTGACAGCAGGAGTAATGAAGGACGGCGCCTGGGAGGAAACAGACCTGGGCAGCCCGCAAGGAGGAGTAATATCCCCTCTGTTAACCAACATATATCTGGATAGTTTCGACCAGGAAATGAAGAAACGTGGCATAAGAATGGTACGTTATGCCGACGATATATTGTTGTTTGCAGCAACATACCAGGATGCAAAGAAATACCGGCGTATAGCGACAGAATTCCTGGAGCAAGAACTGAAGCTAACAGTCAACCGGGAGAAGACTCACCTTACGGATAACCGCAAGGGCGTGGCTTACCTTGGATTTGTTATATACTCCAAAAGTGTAAGCATCAGCCCTAAGAAACTGAAGAACTTCAAGGACAAGATACGGAAAATGACACCCAGAAATCATGGCCTGAGCGTGAAAGAAATGGTTGAAAAGCTAAACCCTGTACTAAGAGGGTGGGCAAATTATTTTAGAATAGCAAACTGCCGGACTGTTTTTGCAGAGCTAATGGGGTGGATAAGGCGCAGGTTGCGAATGAAGAAAATGAAGGAATGGAAAAGTTGGAAACCGTTGCACAAAGCCTTACGAAGAAGAGGGTACAAAGGTACCTTTGAGAAAATCTCCATGACTACATGGAAGAACTCAGCCAGCCCGTTGATAAGCATGGCTCTGCCTAACAAGTGGTTTGACGAACTGGGTCTAATAAACCTGGAGAAATATAATGTCGGCATTTTGCATCACTGCCGACCGTAGTGACCGAGATTTACCAGGAGCCGTATACGAGGCCCGTACGTACGGTTCTGTGAGAGGGAAAAACGCCGCTACATTTCGCGGCGTTTACCTACTCGATTTGTATATGCAAAACAGGTATGGTATATTAAAGGCAGATGAAAAAAAGAAGGTGTTTCTATGATTACTAATGAAATAGAAAAACTGAAACACGGTATTGTGGAAAAATTCAATCCAGCAAAAATCCTTTTGTTTGGGTCCCATGCAAAAAACAGCGCCAGCAAGGACAGTGATATAGATATTTGTATTGTAGCTGATGTTGATGATAAAAAGGATTTTAGAAAAAAAATCACTATGTTTATTTATGATGATATAGAAGGACTGGATTTTGACAAGCCGGTCGATGTTTTGCTATACACAACAGAGGAATGGGACCAATATTCAAAGCAAAATGGGTCGTTTGCAAACGCTATTTCCAGAGAGGGCGTTGTTCTCCATGGTTGTCAAACAGAAAATTTCGCAGTAAGCGGTTATCCGCCTTTACAAACGCTTCGGTATAGGGTATAATTTACATATACCGAAGTGTTTTCTTTTTTACCAAAGTTTTTAATTTCCTTTTCCGCCCTCTGCGGCAGGAAAAGCAGGTTTTATTTAAAGTAAGTAGGGGGTAAGTATTGCTTTTTGCAAAGTAAATACTTGCCCCTTTTTGGTTTTTATAAAATTTTTGAGACGGCCAGGACCGAATATATACCGGCGAGGACAAGCTGTGAAAAAGAGGGGGTTAAGTAAAATGCTTAGTAAAGAGACAATCATTAATATCCTTGACACCAACCTTGAATTTATTAGACGGTATGGTGTTAAAAGAATTGGGTTGTTTGGTTCGTATCTCAGGGAGGAACGACTGCAGGACATTATAGAGTGTGCGGGAAAAATTATGCAGTACGCGGTTAACAAAGTGCCAGTATTAAAACAGGAGATTAAAAAGTTTTTAAAGTAAGTTCAAAAAAACAATTCACTTAAAGGGGTATGTATTAACACGTTAAAAATACATACCCCTTTTTATTTTTTTAAAAAAACTAGCAAAGGGGGGAACAAAAAAATGGCAGTGGCAAGCTACAGGAAAAAAGAGGGAATTTTTCGCATTTACTATGCGAAATTCCCGCCGGGCAAAATATTTTGTACGCCCGGCGTCCTGGAATCAGTGCCGCTGGAAGAAGTCCACGCTGCTCTGCAGCGGCACATGTCCGGCGACTGGGGCGATGTTTGCCCGGAGGACGCCAGTTTAAACGACAACGCCCTGGTGGAGGGGGGCAGATTACTTTCCGCCTACCACACCAAGGACGGGGAAAAATTCTGGATCATCACGGAGCCAGACCGGTCAGCTACAACGGTTCTGCTGCCGGATGAGTATTAAAAAAAGGGGGTATGTATAATGCACTATTTACATGCTATTCTGGTAAACGTAATAGAAGCGTCTGGACATATTCCGCAGCCTGAGGAATATGAGGACGCAAAATTAGAAGCCCGCGGTGTGGCTATGTCGGAAACAGAAGAATATTATGGCTCTGTATTCGACTGGCGCACAGAGGACAATGCTGGCAGGTGGAGTGACCTGTATCCCGGTATAGGTGTTGTCCTCGGTGCCGAGGATAGGGAGCGTTTCCTTGCGGAATTTCATCGCTGGAGGAATATGCCGCTGAAAAAGGCTCTTGAACTGTATGCCACGTTCAGTTTGGACCAAACTGGCTGGCGTACCCAGGAAGAGATCGACGAATTTAATGAACGTGCCAGACAGGAGGGCACGCCGGAATTTGTTATAAACAGTGATGTAGAACCACTTATATTCGATGAGCCGGATGAACCCCAGAGGTATTATAGCGGAATCCCAAAGTCTGACGCGGTAATCAATAGAGATTTTATCTGTCAGGTATGGGGAAACGAAGATGTTAACTATAATTTGTATCTGCTTAAATCCATTATGCAGTTGATTTGCGGTGACTATAGAAGCGACAGTCAGTTCTATAGCCTGCTTGATTATAGTTCCAGGGTATCAAAGAAAACCCTGGAAGATGTGCTGGCTCATCCGGAAAAGTACGCGCTGGTGTTCAGTGACTACCACAACTAATGTTGCTGGGCGCGGTGCAGTGCGGACCAAGAGGGGGAATAACAATGGCAAAACAAAAACAATTGATAAAAAAAATTAAGCCGCACGTAAATTTGTACAGGGATGACAGGACAGGTATTGCGTGGGTGGAAGATGGCAGTACGGGAAATAAACATTCCTGTCATCCCAACATCGATTCTACCGGCAGTGTAGCCGGGATGAAAAAGATGGGCTACTGGGGCAGGGCGGACAGGACGGTGAGGTGCTGCGGTGCCATTTACAACATCGACAGATGCGTCGTGTCTGACGAATTTGATGAAATAGCTCGTCAGCACTGTAAATGTGGCGGCAAACACTGACCGCCACTGACCGCTAACCAAAAAAAGGGGGTGAAGGCCGCACGGCCTGACAGAAAGAGACCGTGCGGCCATTCACCGGCTGCCGGTCTTTGAACAGGTCCGGCGGCTGAAAAATGGTAACTACAACAAAAGGGATGTCAACAAAATTTGACAGAGCAGCCGAGGAATTTCTGAAAAGCCTGCTCTGTCAAAAGGGGGACAAAAACAACAAAGGCGGTCTAAATTTAACCGCCGAACAATGGAACTGGTTAAAGCCCCTGCTAAAAAAAAGCAGAGAGCTTACCATCGAGCGCCTGCCGGACGGCAGCGTGGAGGTCCGGGCTTACGGCCCGGACGGCGAAGAAACAATCCGCCGGTTCGGGGAGGTGATCCGGTTTCCCCGACAGCGCGGCAGGCAGTCGCTGAAAGAATACCTGGCCGGGCTGGTGCGGAAGATCGCCAGCATGGAGGTTGAGGTGTCTGTTAGCTGGGAGAAATAGTCATCAACCACCTCCGGCACAAGGCTGGAGGCTTGTGGTACCAGGCCGTAAGCCTCGGGTTGACTAGCCCAAGTCTTTTGGAGACTACGTTGGTATGGTGAACACACCCCGGAGTATAGCCCGAGCTCCG
>NZ_LGTE01000046.1 GCF_001263415.1 Thermincola ferriacetica | reverse complement strand
AGCACCAAGTTCCCAGGTAGCGGAGACACCCTCCTACCCTGCCGCCATTCTCCAGCACAAAGCTCCGGGGTAGCCGGGTCACCCCACCCACCCTTCACAAAAGAGGACACCGAAAAACCTGGGGAGGCCAGGGAAAAATTTTTTGCCAGATTGCCTAAAATTTTTCTCCTGCGACCCCTGAAAAATATATCATGCCCCCGAATAAGTATGAATATAAATGACAAGGATAGATATCCACTTTTTACCGATGCAGAGTTTGGTTAAAATGTATTGACTTACCGGTCGACCCTTCGGTATAATAGGGTTCGAGACGTGGGAAAAACAGGTGGAGGAGGATAATTGCCACCTGTACAGGCGGTTTGAAACCAAATCTGCCAAAGAATTAACCGGATGACAAAAATTTCATAAGTTTTGCAGGAGAAACTGCAGACAACGTAGAATAATATGCAAGAATATGGCAAATTTTGCTGTTTTTTATTTCGGTGTTCTAAAGGTATCAACCTTTAGCAATATTGGGTTCACATATACCTATTGAAGGGGGTGTTGCCCGAAAGAGTTAAGAGTGCTTGCTGTTTAAAAAGGCAGTAAAGAGGAGAAACAAAAAATACTAAAAAAAGGGGGATTTTAAGAGAATGAAGAAGTTCAAAAGAATTATCGCGCTCGTAACCGTAGCAATGTTCGTTCTGAGCTTCGCTGCTCCGGCTATAGCTAAGACAACAACCGAAGCTGTAGACAGGCTGAACGCTCTGGGCATTGTAGTAGGTTACGGTGACGGCTCCTTCAAGCCTGAGCAAAACATTACTCGGGCTGAATATGCAGCAATAGTAGTGCAGGCGTTGGGCCTGGGCAAAGCTGCAGAGTACGTAAAAGGTAACACCAAGTTCAAGGATGTTAAAGCTGATCACTGGGCTTCCGGTATCATTAACATCGCAGTAGACCAAAATATTCTTGCTGGCTACCCGGATGGAACTTTTAAGCCAGAGAAAAACGTAACTTACAATGAAGCCATCACTATGGTTGTTCGTATGCTGGGTTACTATCAAGCCATTAAAAACCCTGTATACCCGACTTCCTTCATTGCTAAAGCATCTGAATTAAACCTGCTTGATAACATGGTTATCAGCGATTATAATGCTCCTGCAACTAGAGGTAACGTATTTATGCTTGCTGATGACGCTCTTGATACCCGTATGTGGGGTCTTCTGGAGACCAACGACAAAGGCGAGCAAACTTACGGCAAATTGAAGACTCTCCTTGAAGAGAAACTGAAAGTAGTAGAATACAAAGACAGGCAGCTTGTAGGCGTATCCGTAGCTGCAAGCGCCATTGAGAACAACGAAGCTGTTCTTGCTAATCTTTATGATAATGCTAGAACAACTTACGATGTAAAAGGTCAGCAAGGCCGTCTGTTCCAGTATTTTGGACAGAAAGTAAAGGCTTATATCAACGACAAAGACGAATTAATTGCGGTTAAATCCGACGAAAGCTCTATATTTACTGACAAGGTTAAAAAGATTGAAGGCAGCACTGTTTACTTCTACAACAACGACAAGAAAGACCTTGCTACTGGAGCAATTTTATTCCCGAACTACAGTGCAACAACTGTAGATGCTGCAAGTAACCTCAAAGTAGGCGACTATGCAACCTTTATACTCGATGGCAATAACAAGATATACAAGGTTGTAAGGAGCCAGTTCGATAATCTGGGTATCGTAGATACTATAGCAGAGAAGAAGATTGAATTTAATGATGACACCGAAGATGTACCCAATAAGGTAGATGTTTCTAATGTCGATGCCAAGTATGTTCAGGTATTCCGCAACGGCGCTGTTGCAACCCTGAGCGATGTAAAACAAGGCGACGTAGTTGCTTACTACAAAGATAGTTCTGACCACACTCTGGTACTTGCAACTGATGCTACTGTAAAAGGAAAACTGAACTCCGCTTCTGCAACTGCAGTTGGTAGTGATTACTTCTATAAACTGGTTGTCGGCGACAAGACTGTATACAGTCCTGTTGGTAAACTTCAGTACTCCACCGATGGTGGTAAAACCTTCGACTACGTAGCTAGCATCGATGATGTTAACGATGACCTGGTAGGTCAGGAAGTAACTGTTAAACTTGACCCCAACGGTGAAGCTATATATGTAATTGCAGGCGAAGCTGCTGGCTCCGGTAATAAGTTAGATGTTCTCGTAAGGAACATTACGACTAAGACCGATGCTGCTGCTAATACTGCTACAGATGTAGGTTATATCCGTGTAACCAAGCAAGATGGAACCATGGCTGTTTACGAAATTGACAACGATGATTACACAATCAACGGCAATGCTACTACTGCTACAATTGACCTGGATGACAGCAATGGAACATCTGCTGTTGACGTTAAACCTAAAGATTTTGTAACTATTACTTTGAATTCTGCAGGTAAAGTAAGTAAGATAGAAAAAGCCAATACTGATGACCTGTATGTTTTCGATACCGCTAAGCTTCCTGCAGACCGCGTTGACGAAGACAACAAGGTACTTTATGGCGACAACGGTACCACTAAAGGAGCTCTGTTGGTAACTGAAAACACCACGTTCCTGAATGTTGATACTTACGGCGATACAGTAAACGAATCCTACATTGATAAGACTACAAAATCTTCTTGGGCTTCCGCTAAGGGTGACCTAAATGACGACACTGCCATCACTACTAAACACTCTGGGAATACTACTGTTCAAGGAGTAACCAGGATGTGGGCTGATGGTAAGAAACTGAGATTCGTATTTATCGACGACGACCTCACCATTTCCAGCGACCTGAAATACGGTGTAACCTTCGGTGGTAAGTACGGTATCGGTGGCGGCGATTATGCTGTTAAGATGTGGACACCTGCCGACGGTGAAGCTAAGCAATACACCTTAGATTCCAGCGTTGGTACTATCTACGGTGACAGCGTATATACCTTCAAGTTAACTGCTGATAACAAGATTAAGGATGCAACCAAGCTTAGTGCTAATGTAACTGGAGTTACAGTTGCTAAGGTTGAGACTATCGATGACAACGTTGTAATTACTGCTTATGTTGATGCTGACAACGACGGTGTACAAGATACTAATGAAAGCAGTGTTCAGTACCTGGCTAAGAAAGCTACCGTCAAGTACTTTGACATCAGCAGCGGTACTATGAAGACCATTACAAGCATCGGTAAGGGTGATGTAATCGACCTGTATGACTTCCTGAACAAGGATGGAGACGTTAAGACTCCGACCGATGATATGTATGACTTCATCATTAAAAAGGATTCTAACTAATTATAGTTAGACACTGGAAGGGGTACCCGTGTGGGTACTCCTTCTTTTTTGTCGCATATGCAGGAACAGCCAATTAATTGGTAGAACATATAACAAGCAAATTCTTAGGAGAAGGAGAATTGGTTGTGGTGAGAAAAAAGGGATTTCACCTAAATAAGTCCAAACTTGAGACTTTGACTCTGGCTACGCTGGGGCTGCTCCTTTTTGTTGCGCCATTCTTTAGGGGATTATACTTTACAAAGGATATGCTTTATGCTCAGGTTTATATTGGCTTGGCTACCTTTGGGTTTGTTATTTTTGCCATAAAAGAAGGGGTACATAGAAGGTTTTTTCCGGTAGGGCTTATCGACTGGGGGGTATTTGTTTTAATAGTTGCTTATTTTGCTTCATTAGCTACAGCGCTCAAGCCAGGAGAAGCTTTAATAAGTGCATTTAAGATGTTGTCCTTTGGGTTAGTTTACTTTATAATTTCTAGGGTTATTAAGAGCAGAGAGAAAATAATTCTTTTTGGCTTAATTATTTACCTCAGTGGTGTTATTGTCGCTTTGATTGGGATAGGAGCTTATAGCGGATGGTGGAGTTTTAAGGATGCTGTGTTTCAAAGCAGGATTTGCTCTACTCTGCAGTATCCAAATGCATTAGGAGCGTACCTTAGTAGTATACTTATATTGGGATACTTTTTAAACATCCAAACAGAGAAACCCATTTTAAAGGCCTTAACCAGTGCAGGAAATGTAATTCTTTTAATGACATTTATTGGTACCCAGTCCCGAGGCGCGATGCTCATTTTTCCTGTGGCTGTAATTATCTGGTTGTTGGGTCTAAAAAAGAGGTATCGTCACCAGGGCTGGTTCACTGTAGCTATCAATTTAGTTATTTCCCTAATCTTTAGCATATTATTCTTTGCGGAAAACCAATTAGGTGCAATAACTTCGGTGGTATTGCTGTTTATAGGGATAACTGCGGGCTTTTCGGCACCGTACTTGCTCGAAAAATATAAAGAAAGGTATGCAGGACTACTTCAAAATAAAAAGAAAGCGCTCCAAGCTTTAGGCCTAATGGGGGTTATTTTAATTGCTGTGGTTCTTTTCACACAATTGGATGCCAGAGGAATTTTTGCTAGGTTTACATCTGAAGGGGGCATATCAAGCAGCCGCAACTTAATTGAGAGAGAATACTTCTATAAAGACGCTCTGAAAATAGTTAGCGATTATCCATTACTCGGCGTTGGTGGAGGCGGGTGGGAGAGCATTTATCATAAATACCAAAGTTATTGGTACTTGACTAGACATGTGCACAATTATTATTTACAAACCATAGTAGAAACCGGCGTAGTTGGATTGGCAGGAGTCTTAATTCTTTTTGCGGGACTGGCTGCTGCCACTTACCGAACAATAAATGTGAAGGAACTGTCGGAAGGCTATTATCTGTTATTTTGGAGTCTGGTCTGCATTTTGTTGCCGCTTCTTATTCATAATGTTATTGATGTTAATATGGCCTTTGGATCTATAGCCTTAACATTTTGGACACTAATCGCATTTTTGCGCGGTGTGAGTTACGAATTTTTAGGTTTTAAAAGGCCTAATAACATGGCACTGGCAAAATCGGTTACGGTTTTTCTGGGTGTGGGGGCACTGGCTGTTTCCATAATAAGCGTTCTGGTTTTGACCGGGATTAATCTAGACAATAAGGCAACTAGATTGGTAAATAAAAAAGATTTTGTTGGCGCGGAAAAACAGTTAATAAGGGCCAGAAGTGTAGATCCACTCTCGGCAATAAATGCTGCTCATTTGGCTCAGGTTAACTATGTCTTAGCAGGTATAAATGGTGTTGACTTACCACGGTTACAAAAAGCATTAACTTATATAAACGAAGCTACCAGACTAGACAAAGGTAATACGGAACTATTGACTATAAAAGCAAATATAATTTTTGATATTGGAGACTATGAAAAAGGATTACAGGTTCTGGAAGAGGCCATCGGACTGGCCCCTTGGAACAGCGAATTATATGAGCGTATAGCCTATTTTTATCTGGAGGGAGGCAAATACTACCTTAATGGAGGAGATAAACAAAAAGCAGAAAAATTTTTCAAACAGGTAATTGCAATACCTGATAGGATAAAAAGTCAAAAGGCAAAGTTGACCCCGGAGATACAAAAACTCTGGGTAAACGGACCGGTCATCGATATTAATCAGCAGGTCCAAGAGTACGTCAAAGAGGCCCAGGCTCTTTTTATAAAATTGACGGTACCAAAAACTAACAAGCCAAAAAAGAAGGAATTTTAAGCACTCGAATAGAAAAAGTTTAGCACTTTAGTAGAAAATGTAGATGTATATTCTTATACAAGGGGTTGTTGAAATGCTGGAGAAAATAAAAGTGCATAAGAAACCCATTACTGCAATTTGTGCAGCAATTGTTCTCCTAGTTACCTTCATTATATTGGACCAACAAGAGGTAACTCACAATGGCGCTGTTGCAAAGGTGAATGATACATACATAACTAAAGCTGATTTCGACAAACAGTATAATATGATACTTAACTATTACCAGAATACAGCCAGGAAACTTTCCGACAAAGAAAAAAATGGGCTGAAACAGGAAGTCTTGGTACAACTGATTGATAAAGCCATAATTCTTGAGGAAGCAAAAAAGCAAGGGATTTCAGTATCTGATCAAGAAGTAGATAAACTCCTGCAGGAAAAAATAAAAAAACCTAGATTTAAAGAGACACTGGAAGCAACAAAAATGTCTGTGGATGACTATAGAGACAAAATAAAATATGAACAGATCAGGGCAAAACTATACCAAAGTATAACGAAAAATTATAGTTATGTTGATAAGCCTATAGAGTTTACTAAGTACTTAAATGAAAAGAAGAAAAAGGCTAAAATTGATATTTATGAAAAATTCGAATAAAAAAGTCTACAATTAATCTGACCGGGCAAAATACCGGTCTATTTTTATAAGCAAAAATACTGAATCTATGTGGATGCTTCGTTATGTTAAACAGGAAAAATAAACACATTTTATGTCGATATTTGTTGAACGATTTGTTTGGTTTCTAAAAGGAATTTGTTCTTTTCAGACAGTAATATATAAATGAATTTCGAAAGGTGTTAGCGGTCAATAAAAATACAGCATTTTCGGCCACCAAAAATACAGCAATTGACCACCTTTAAAATTGGAAATTATTTTACGTGTTCAGTATTGTTTATCGGTGTTTTAACCTGTAGCTATCAGCGGTTATATTAAACAGCTCGCATTTATACATTAACCGGTCCAGCATGGCTGATGTGATGACCGGGTCTCCCAGGAATTCTCTCCATTCCTCAAAGCCTTTGTTGGATGTAATGATGATGGAGGTTTGCTGGTATAGCTTGTTTATCAGGCCAAAAAGCATATTGGCTTC
>NZ_LGTE01000045.1:3035-6719 GCF_001263415.1 Thermincola ferriacetica | reverse complement strand
AACTGTTAACTGTCAACTGCCAACTGTCAACTATCAACTGTTCTCTCAAAACTAGACAGAGTAGAGCAGAAACCTGAGGTTTTCACTACCTCCTGTTTCAGGCCTTAGGTCAAGTCCTCGACCTATTAGTACCGGTTAGCTCAATACATTACTGTACTTACACTCCCGGCCTATCTACCTGGTAGTCTGCCAGGGGTCTTACTGGATTAACTCCATGGGAAACCTTATCTTGAGGTCGGTTTCGCGCTTAGATGCTTTCAGCGCTTATCCGCTCCAGACATAGCTACCCAGCTGTGCCTCTGGCGAGACAACTGGTGCACCAGCGGTCTGTCCATCCCGGTCCTCTCGTACTAGGGACAGCTCCTCTCAAGTTTCCTGCGCCTGCGACGGATAGGGACCGAACTGTCTCACGACGTTCTGAACCCAGCTCATGTACCGCTTTAATGGGCGAACAGCCCAACCCTTGGGACCTACTTCAGCCCCAGGATGCGATAAGCCGACATCGAGGTGCCAAACCTCCCCGTCGATGTGGACTCTTGGGGGAGATAAGCCTGTTATCCCCGGGGTAGCTTTTATCCGTTGAGCGATGGCCCTTCCACTCGGAACCACCGGATCACTAAGCCCGACTTTCGTCCCTGCTCGACCCGTCGGTCTCGCAGTCAAGCTCCCTTCTGCCTTTACACTCTACGACTGATTTCCAACCAGTCTGAGGGAACCTTTGGGCGCCTCCGTTACTCTTTGGGAGGCGACCGCCCCAGTCAAACTGCCCACCTGACACTGTCCCCCATCCGGCTTACGGACGTGGGTTAGAACTTCAATACCTCAAGGGTGGTATCCCACCGACGACTCCGCACAGACTGGCGTCCATGCCTCTCTGTCTCCCACCTATCCTGTACATGACGTACCAAAATCCAATGTCAGGCTACAGTAAAGCTCCACGGGGTCTTTCTGTCCTGTCGCAGGTAACCCGCATCTTCACGGGTATTACAATTTCACCGAGCCCCTTGTTGAGACAGTGCCCAAATCGTTACGCCTTTCGTGCGGGTCGGAACTTACCCGACAAGGAATTTCGCTACCTTAGGACCGTTATAGTTACGGCCGCCGTTTACTGGGGCTTCAATTCAGAGCTTCGCCCTCTCAGGCTAACCCCTCCTCTTAACCTTCCAGCACCGGGCAGGCGTCAGCACCTATACGTCGTGTTTCCACTTAGCAGGCACCTGTGTTTTTGGTAAACAGTCGCTTGGGCCTCTCCTCTGCGACCTCTTCTTGCTCCGGTTGCTCTACCTTCACAATACTGAGGTACCCCTTCTCCCGAAGTTACGGGGTCATTTTGCCGAGTTCCTTAACAAGGGTTCTCTCGCGCGCCTTAGGATTCTCTCCCTACCTACCTGTGTCGGTTTGCGGTACGGGCACCCACTCGCCTCGTTAGAGACTTTTCTCGACAGTGTGGGATCAGCTACTTCACTACTCTAATTTCGTTCCCCTTCACGTCTCAGGCTCTATGTGTGGCGGATTTGCCTACCACACGCCCTACTCGCTTGGACCAGCTCTTCCATCCGCTGGCTTAGCCTACCCTCCTGTGTCATCCCTTCCTCAAACGGCTGTGGGTGGCATCGGATTCTCAACCGATTTCCCATCACCTACGCCCTTAGGCCTCGGCTTAGGTCCCGGCTTACCCTGGGCGGACGAGCCTTCCCCAGGAATCCTTAGGCTTCCGGCGGGCAGGATTCTCACCTGCCTTCTCGCTTACTCATACCGGCATTCTCTCTTCTGTACTCTCCAGCACTCCTCACGGTATACCTTCGACGTGTACAGAACGCTCCCCTACCCCTACTGGAGGTTAGATGTTGGAAGTTGGATGTTGGACTATTTCCAGGTCCGTATGAGTTTATTTATTTGCTTACCAAGTACTTCGTACTCTTCAGCTAAACTTAGATATACTTTTTCTTCAAAATATCCTAAGTCCTTACACATGTCGATTAGAACTCGCATCTCATTGCATGACCCCAATGCATTTCTTAAAAAGTGCTTGAATTCTGCTTTTGAGTCTTTGCGCCCGTATCCCTCCGCTATATTTAACGGTATGGACACTGCTGCCCTCCTAATCTGACTGCTTAACTCATACTTTTCTGTTTCTGGCAAGGTGAATGTTAGTCGATGTACATCTAATGCTAACTCGTATGACCTCTTATATATTTCAAGGTCTCGATAGCTTTGTATCATCTCCACTCACCTCGGTTCCAACTTCTAACCTCTAACATCTAACCTCCAGTAAGCCGTAGCTTCGGTGCCGTGCTTAGCCCCGGTTCATTTTCGGCGCAGGGCCACTCGACCAGTGAGCTATTACGCACTCTTTAAATGATGGCTGCTTCTAAGCCAACATCCTGGTTGTCTGTGCAATCCCACATCCTTTTCCACTTAGCACGGACTTTGGGACCTTAGCTGACGGTCTGGGCTGTTTCCCTCTCGACTACGGATCTTAGCACTCGTAGTCTGACTCCTAAGGTAAGTTTATGGCATTCGGAGTTTGATAGGGTTCGGTAACCTGGTAGGGCCCCTAGCCCATTCAGTGCTCTACCTCCATAAACCATCCCTTAAGGCTAGCCCTAAAGCTATTTCGGGGAGAACCAGCTATCTCCGAGTTCGATTGGCATTTCACCCCTACCCACACCTCATCCGCCGACTTTTCAACGTCGGTCGGTTCGGGCCTCCACCAAGTCTTACCTTAGCTTCACCCTGGACATGGGTAGATCACCCGGTTTCGGGTCTACGGCAACTAACTTAACGCCCTTTTCAGACTCGGTTTCCCTGCGGCTCCGTACCTTAAGTACTTAACCTCGCTAGCTACCGTAACTCGCCGGTTCATTCTACAAAAGGCACGCCGTCACGCTCTTATGGCGCTCCGACTGCTTGTAAGCATACGGTTTCAGGTTCTCTTTCACTCCCCTCCCGGGGTGCTTTTCACCTTTCCCTCACGGTACTTGTTCACTATCGGTCGCCAGGGAGTATTTAGCCTTAGGAGGTGGTCCTCCCTGATTCCCACGGGATTCCCCGTGTCCCGTGGTACTTGGGATCCTCTCTCAGCTATTTCCCCTTTCGCCTACAGGAGTGTCACCTTCTGTGCTCCGCCTTTCCAGACGGTTCGGCTAGGTTCCTTAGCCTTAACGAGAGTCCCGCTACCCCCTCCTAGAGGTTGGAAATTAGATGTTGGAAGTTGGATTGTGTTGGAATTCGCTTCCGCCAATTCCTTCTTAATCTAACCTCTAACTTCTAACCTCTAACCTCCAGGAGGGTTTGGGCTCCTCCGCGTTCGCTCGCCGCTACTTACGGAATCACTGTTGTTTTCTTTTCCTCCGGGTACTTAGATGTTTCAGTTCCCCGGGTTGCCTCCTCTGTGCCTATGGGTTCAGCACAGGGTGACGGGGTATTAACCCCGCCGGGTTCCCCCATTCGGACACCCACGGGTCTACGCCTGCTTGCGGCTCACCGTGGCTTTTCGCAGCTTTCTACGTCCTTCTTCGGCTCCTGGCGCCTAGGCATCCACCGTACGCCCTTACTAACTTGACCTAATCGTCTGTTGTACTACAACAGCCTCAACCTTTCACAGCTCTCGGTAGTTCTTCCTCTCGCTCTCGCGCTCGGTTTCTTGCCTACTCTGTTTAGTTTTCAAAGAACATTTCGTGC
>NZ_LGTE01000045.1:0-2381 GCF_001263415.1 Thermincola ferriacetica | reverse complement strand
GACTGTAAACAGTCTTGGGAGAGATGGTCGATCGACCTAGAGCAAACTAGAGGTTGGATATCGGATGTTAGAGCTTGGATAAGATGTTGAAATTTGGCCTTGCCAAATTCCTTCTTACTTAATCTAACATCCAACTTCTAATCTCTAACCTCCAGTGTGTGCGCTCCTTAGAAAGGAGGTGATCCAGCCGCACCTTCCGATACGGCTACCTTGTTACGACTTCACCCCAATCACCGGCCCCACCTTCGACGGCTGCCTCCCTTGCGGGTTAGCTCACCGGCTTCGGGTGTTGCAGGCTTTCGTGGTGTGACGGGCGGTGTGTACAAGGCCCGGGAACGTATTCACCGCAGTATGCTGACCTGCGATTACTAGCGATTCCGACTTCATGTAGTCGAGTTGCAGACTACAATCCGAACTGAGACCGGCTTTGCTGGGATTTGCTCCGGGTCACCCCATCGCTTCCCTTTGTACCGGCCATTGTAGCACGTGTGTAGCCCAGGACATAAGGGGCATGATGATTTGACGTCATCCCCACCTTCCTCCGGTTTGTCACCGGCAGTCTCTCTAGAGTGCCCACCTCCACGTGCTGGCAACTAAAGATAAGGGTTGCGCTCGTTGCGGGACTTAACCCAACATCTCACGACACGAGCTGACGACAACCATGCACCACCTGTCTTCGGGTCACAAGCAAGCTTGTGACGACTCGTGTTTCCACAAGCCTTCCCTCGATGTCAAGCCCTGGTAAGGTTCTTCGCGTTGCGTCGAATTAAACCACATGCTCCACCGCTTGTGCGGGCCCCCGTCAATTCCTTTGAGTTTCAACCTTGCGGCCGTACTCCCCAGGCGGGGTACTTATTGTGTTAACTACGGCACAGAAGGGGTCGATACCTCCTACACCTAGTACCCATCGTTTACGGCGTGGACTACCGGGGTATCTAATCCCGTTCGCTCCCCACGCTTTCGCGCCTCAGCGTCAGTTACAGGCCAGAGAGCCGCCTTCGCCACTGGTGTTCCTCCTAATATCTACGCATTTCACCGCTACACTAGGAATTCCGCTCTCCTCTCCTGTCCTCAAGACGCCCAGTCTCAAAGGCAGGCTGGCAGTTGAGCTGCCAGTTTTCACCCCTGACTTAAGCGCCCGCCTACGCGCTCTTTACGCCCAGTAATTCCGGACAACGCTTGCCACCTACGTATTACCGCGGCTGCTGGCACGTAGTTAGCCGTGGCTTCCTCCTCAGGTACCGTCACTCTCTTCTTCCCTGATGACAGAGCTTTACAACCCGAAGGCCTTCTTCGCTCACGCGGCGTTGCTCCGTCAGGCTTTCGCCCATTGCGGAAGATTCCCCACTGCTGCCTCCCGTAGGAGTCTGGACCGTGTCTCAGTTCCAGTGTGGCCGGTCACCCTCTCAGGCCGGCTACTGATCGTCGCCTTGGTAGGCCGTTACCCCACCAACTAGCTAATCAGACGCGGGCTCATCCGTAAGCGGATCGCTCCTTTAATCTGCCTACCATGCGGTATACAGATATTATGCGGTATTAGCACCGGTTTCCCGATGTTATCCCCCTCTTACGGGCAGATTGCCCACGCGTTACTCACCCGTCCGCCACTCCCCTTAGAGGTTGGAAGTTGGAAATTAGATGTTAGATTGTGTGAGAATTCGCCTTCGGCGAATTCCTTCTTAATCTAACTTCTAACCTCTAACTTCCAACCTCCAGGAGCGTTCGACTTGCATGTGTTAAGCACGCCGCCAGCGTTCGTCCTGAGCCAGGATCAAACTCTCCATAAAATATTTCAGTTGACTGTTTGTCAGTCGACAGTTAACAGTATGTTTACTGCCGACCGCCCTATCAACTGTTCTTCTTATGAATCGTTTGAATCAAGCTCTTATCGCAGTCACAATCAACTGGTTACTGCCAACTGTGAACTGCTTTTTTGAATTACTCACTTATTAGACGAGGTCTAATTACTTGTGTGATGGTTTTGCAGTTCCCGCTAACCTTCAACCGTTAACTTCTGTTAACTGTCTACTGTTAACTGGTAACTGCTCTGCAACCATCTCTCCTTCTACACTGTTCAGTTCTCAAGGACCACCCGGCCGCTTAGCACCTTCGCCTGACTGCGTCATCTTCGCCGTCTGCATCCTCACCGTACATCAGTACGCCTCCGGTGCGGCCAGCTCAGCTTCCTTGTCATGCTCGTTTCTAAGCGCCCTCTCTTTTGTTTCCCGGCCGGTCTCCCAACCGCGGAACTTTATCTTACCACATCAACCTTCTTCAGGTCAACCGGTAATTTCTTACTTCTTCTCCCGCACCGGCTCTCAACCAGCCGCGGAATTCCATACTACCATAACTGGCTGCTTTTCGTCAACCGGTAGTTTTTG
>NZ_LGTE01000044.1 GCF_001263415.1 Thermincola ferriacetica | reverse complement strand
TGAAGAGCCCGGTGCGGTAGTTCCGCACGCCGGGATCTGTGCGGGGGTTGTCGGGTAACTGGCAGTCCTACCGTGACGGCGAAATAACCCCGTCTTTTGGGCCAAAAACCCAATACTGACCTATGCATACTAGCGAAAATAAAAATGAGCAGCGAATACACTGCCCATCTTTGTAAAATAAACTCATTTATAATTGTTTTTGAACATTTCGTCCGTTGTACATTATGCGTAGAACATGTACCGTACTGTCAGAATCTCTAACGATATAAAATACAAGATAATTGCTGACAGGAAAGAATCTTAATCCTCTTGAAAACCAAGGTTCCTTCTTATAAAGAGCATGTCGGTCAGGCATGGAACTCAATTTCAGTATTTCCCGTTCAATACTATCACACAGATTCATTGCTATTCTTGGCTCTAATAATTCTAAAGCGATGTACCTAAAAATATCCTGAAGATCCCTTTCTGCTTCAGGTGTAATGATTACTTTATATTCTTTCATACATTAAGTCCTTTTCGAATGTCGGAAAAAACTTCTTTTACGGGACGTCCTTTATTTGCCAAATAATCTGCGTACCCTTTCTCTATTTCAGCATGAAACTCTGCTTCAGTCAAAGTATCAACAGACTTAATTTTTGCCGGTGCTAGTTTTAGCTCAAACGGAATTGCTTGATTAATAACTACCTGCTTTAAAAAAAGTCCTACTGCATTAGACATTGAAATTCCTAATTCGTTAAATACTTTTTCAGCTTGTTCTTTCAAATCAGGTTCGACACGAATATAGATATTTGAAGATTTAGCCATTAAAATCACTTCCTTTCTTTAAATTTAATTATATATCAATTGTGCGCACAAAAGCAATACTTTATACTCGCTAACGTTCATCTTAATAAAATTGGACATGATTTTTGCGAAGCCTTATCGTTCTAGGCTTAGGACGGGGTTACATCGCCTAACAACGCTGGAAACGGCTCCGCTCCGAGCCAACTTTGCCTCGCTCTTAGGCTGTCACGGTTTTTGCGGTAGCTGGCAAAAATCGCGCCACCGAGAAATGAGGACAAGAAATTCGGGAACCGTAAGAGACTTACTTTGGCAAAACCTCAACAATTACTCCCAATGTGGCCGCAGGTGTACGTTCCTTTTCGGTCCTGGTAAGGAGGTCGGTGCGTCTCTTACGGTGATGCAGGTATCTAGGGAGCTCGGTGTCATGATTTTTGCACAACAGGCAAGCAAAAACCGCGCCAGCTGGCGGGACAGTCAAAGTTCGTTTAGCCAATATGCGTTAGGTGAAAGACTATGCCACTATAGGGTCAACTTTTGAGTACATCATAAATATGGAAGGGATGAGAAAATGCCAGTTCCAAAATTTGACGAATTGTTTAACCCTCTTCTTAAAGCACTGAAATTGCTGGGCGGATCGGCTTCCATTTCTGAAATGGAAGAAAAGGTTGCTGAAATCTTGCAGTTGTGCGACGAAGACATAAATGAAATACATAGTGGAAGCCGTACAAAGTTAAATTATAATTTGGCTTGGGCGAGAACATATCTGAAGCGGTATGGTTTACTTGAAAATTCCACAAGAGGAGTTTGGGCACTAACTAATGAGGGACTTAACACTGCTAGTGTGGACCCTTCCGATGTAGTAAAAGTAGGCAGGGGGCAAGCTCCACAGGGTACAGTTGAAGGTGAAAGGGGGCAACCTGTTGTTTTAGAAGAAGAGATTGAACAAACATGGAAGGAGAAATTGTTACAAACTATTAAGGAGATGTCACCTGATGCTTTTGAGAGACTGTGTATGAGGCTTCTGAGAGAGCTAGGGTTTGATAATGTTGAAGTAACAGGCAGATCTGGTGATATGGGCATTGATGGAAAAGGTGTACTTAAACTTGGAGGAGTTTTATCATTTAACATTGCATTTCAAGCTAAAAGATATAAAGATAGTGTTTCACCAGGGGTGATTAGAGATTTCCGAGGGGCAATAGAAGGAAGGGCTGATAAAGGTCTAATAATTAGTACAGGGATTTTTACTAAAGCAGCAAAGGAAGAAGCGTCAAGGGATGGGGCTAAGACTATAGATTTAATAGATGGAGAAGAACTGGCAGAAAAACTGAAAAACTTAAGAATTGGTGTTAAGGTAACAGAAAAAATAGTTGAAGAAATTTCCATAGATACAGACTGGTTTAAAAAACTGTAAAACCGGGGTCTGGCATAGTACATCGCCTAACAACGCTGGAAACGGCTGCGCTGCGCTCCGCCCAACTTGCCCCGTCCTCTGGCTGTCACGGTTTTTGCAATAACCTGGCAAAAATCGCGCCGCCGAGAATGGAGGGCCAAAGAAGCTGGGAACCGTAAGAGACTCACTTTGGCAGAACCTCAACAATTACACCCGGTTTGGCCGCCAGTGACCGTCCCTTATCGGTCCTGGTAAGGTAAGGAGGTCGGCGCGTCTCTTACGGTGATGCAGGTCTCTGGGGTGCTCGGTGTCACGATTTTTGCGGTTACAGGTGCAAAAACCGCGCCAGCCTTGTGGTCGGAGCAAGTTCGTTTCCAGCAGATGCGTTAGGCGAAATAACCGCTAGGTATGTTTGAATTGGCTTGTAAAAAGCAGGAATATGATGAAAAAGGTAGAAAAATAATTCAAAACAAGTGTATCGGAGGGATTAAGAATGGCCGAAAAGCAATCCTACCCCCGCATTCCTGCTAGTAATTGGTGGACTCTTCGTTCCCAGTTTCAAAAAACCTTGCCTACAGTTGTAACAGCAAGTTATTTGAAATCTCTTCTTAACTTGACCAATGAAAAGGGGGCAGCCAATCTATTATCTCCTTTGAAGCAAATGGGATTGATAGATGATGATAATAAACCAACACAACGCGCTAATGATTGGCGTAGTGATGCAAAATATGAAGATACTTGTAGAGAAATATTAAAAGATGTTTATCCACAAGAATTGCTAGACCTTTTTCCAGGGCCTGAAATTGACAAGAAAGCTGTTGCAGACTGGTTTATGCATACTGCTGCCTTAGGTAAAAGTGCAGCGGAGTTTACTGCAGCCACTTTTATTCTCCTAAATCAACCACTTTCTGCAATGGTTGAGGAAAAGGTTAAAAAACCAAAAACTCAGAGTGCAAAAGCTAAGGCAAACGGTACAAATCAACCCAAAAGCCGGGTAGCAGTTACGTCCAACATTGAGACTTCCGTTCCGGTTACAAGCACTGTGGTACCTGGAATTACGACTCCATCCGCGATTCCTACACCCAATCAAACACTAAACCCATCATTACATATAGATTTACAGATACATATCTCTCCCGAGGCTACACCCGAACAAATAGATACAATCTTTGCAAGTATTGCAAAACATCTGTATGCGAAATGATGTATTTAGAGTTATTTAAGCGAGTAAAATATCTAAATTTAGTTTTAAAAGAGCTTCCGGGAGTAGTAACTGACAAGGAGAATGAAGTAAGTCTAGAGGTACTTCTAAAAGACAAGGAATTAAAGCAGGTGGTTTGTAAACTTTTTAGAGATGGACACCATGCTCGTGCTGTTGAAGAGGCGTTCAAGTTTTTAAATAACCTAGTTAAAAAGAAAGCCAAAGTAGATCCTTCTATTGATGGAGCCAAACTTATGAAGCAGGTTTTTAGTGTTAATAACCCTGTTTTAAAGATTAATACTGGTGTTAGTCAATCAGAAAAAGATGAACAACTTGGGTATATGGAGATATTTTCTGGTTGCATGACTGGTATTAGAAATCCTCGAGCTCATGAACATGAATGGGAAGATACTCAACAACATGCCATCCAGTTACTAATTATGGCCGACCATCTAGTGGAGCGTGTTCGTAATTCGGCTAAGGTTAAAATTTGAGGAGCTCGATTGTAAGAAGTCCTATTTTTTTGGTATTCCATTTCCGCCGTTACATCGCCTAACAACGCTGGAAACGGCTACGCTTCGCTCCGACCCAACTTGCCCCGTCCTCGGCTGTCACGGTTTTTGCAGTTACCTGGCCAAAATCGCGCCACCAAGCAGGTGAGGACAGGGCTACGACAACGACCCGCCCCGCCGCTCATTTGGTACCACCGGCCAGGCGGCACACTGGGAAAAGGCCGCCGCGTGTATGGCCAATGAGCCGTTCCTACCCAACAAAGCAATAAAGCCGACTCAAATGAGCGGCTCCGCAGATATTCCGAGTGACGGTGTTCTACACGACAGTTTTGGTGTCACGATTTTTGCGGATCAGGTGCAAAAACCGCGCCAGCCTTGCGGTCGGGGCAAGTTCGTTTCCAGCAGATGCGTTAGGCGAAATGTCGCTAGGTTGAAAAAGTAAGCCCGGTTTTTAGCCGGACTTCTAAGATTTAACCTAGACTTTTAATCATCTCTTCAACTGATATAACTTTTAAAAATCGCCGTTGGATACTTTTCAATGACATTATTTTCTTTTCTACAAAGCTTATCAAGGAGTTTACTCCCCAATATACACTTAGTGCCGCAGGAGCTTTCCAAAGGAAGACTAGCCCTAGACAAATCGGAATCAAAAAAGTAAGTATATTTCTATTTTCAGTAGTAAAGCCGGACAGCCCCTGAAATAAACCTGCTACTATTGGAAGTATGTGAAGGTCATCAGGTTTGTTTACGCTTAAGATCCAAGGTATTAGACTACTTCCTACAGTAGTACTTAGGTTCATTAATGAAAAGTAAAAAGAGAATAAAACAGGCATTTGGAATACGATGGTAATTAATGGAAGAAAAGGACTTACTTTATATTGAGTTATGATTTTGGCAATACTTTCATTTATTTTGTCTGAGCGGTTCTTATATTTATTTGACAAGAACTCTCTTACTTTATTCAGATTTTGAGAAATAATTATTGCCTTTTGTTGTTTAACTGAAAGTGGGAACAAGACAACCCTTATAGATAATGTTATTAGCACTATGGCGATCAACCAGTCACCAGTCATTTGAATCAGCGATTCTAAAATACCACTGAATGCGGTGCTAAATATATTCATTTCCATAACCTCCTCAGTTGTTTTTCAGCTAAACTGAGGACGAAAAAAGGGCGTATCGTCATTATCAGAGTTGGATTTTATCATTCTTCTCACTCTTAATAATCTTCTTAATCTAGGCACAATCACAGCACTTTCACTAACAATCTTTGTCGCAAGGTGTGTAGCCTGACCGTTATTAATAATAGCTCTAAAACAATAACTGTTGAACAACTTGACTCCAAGCCAGGAGAAAGCCAAAATCAAGCCAATATTTAGTAGTAAAGATATTAGAACAGAACTATCTATTTGCACGTGGCTCACCTCCTGCCTTGATAATACTATTATAAATACATGTACTTATGAATGCAAGGAGCGATGCCGCGACACATCGCCTAACAATGCTGGAAACGGCTGCGCTTCTCTCCGACCCAACTTGCCCCGTCCTCGGCTGTCACGGTTTTTGCAATTACCTGGCAAAAATCGCGCCACCAAGGGGGAGGGGCCAGGGCTACGACAACGACCCACCACGCCGCTCATTTGGTCCTACCAGACAATGCGGTAAACTTACGTATAACCGCGCTTAGTCGGTAATTGGGCCGGTCCTTCTCAACCAAGAGGTAAAGCCTACTTCAAATCAGCCGATTAAGTGGAGAGGTAATAATTATGCTGAAGAAAATAACTATAATATTAACTTCTTTAGTTGTTATAGGCGCATTGGTTTTTATTATTTTAAACTTACCATCGGGAACACCGGAAAAAGCTATAATGAAATATGTTTTACTAAAAGGAAACCCAACTGAAGCATTCAACTTACGAATTACGCCAACCAATTTTGAAGACAAGAATTATGGGAAACAGTTTATAGTAGAAGGTTATTATGATAACGAAACCGGAATGGAAATAAGATTTTTTTATCTTAAGAAATCTGATAGAGGATGGTATGTAGAAACCGCAGGCACAGGGGCTTAATATTTGATGGCTCCCCGCATGGTGACAATGAGAAATAAAATGAGGACCGGCGGCGAAGGAGGCCGTAGTAGCGATGCGACAATATTAGTGGAGGGAAGGGATTATTTTGAATACTACTTTGTTTTCATTTTAGGATTAGTAAACATTTTTATTATTATTTTAGCAGTTGTGGCGCTAGTTACAATAGTCTATGTTCTTCCAAAGCAACTTCGAAAAATTTCTCAGCAACTTAATGACCTGATTGAAGTGACCAAAAAGAACGTAGATAGTTAATAATTTAGAAACCGATCTTATTACTGAAATTTGAAAGAGTGCAGTAGTATCCTTAAAGGGATAAGTATTTATCATTACGGGTTTTCGTCACATGGTTAGGATCGGGTTTATGCCAGGATTGAAATTACCAATTGGTACCTCGTGTTCTTAATGCTGCTTACACCTACATGATAATGGAAGGCCTTTGTTTAATAAACAGCGAATTTGTTGTATAGTAAAAATATGGAACGGCTGCCCCGTATTCATGCATTATTTATGCAGCGAAGCTTACAGCGGCGCAGCATTTCGGTGGTTAGGTGAAATAACTGATGTTACTTACGGGTTGAAAGGAGTTTTTTATGAATAAATTAAAATATTTGTCTCGAACTGCATCGGTTTTACTTCTTATAGCTAGTATATTTGCTTGGGCTAAGGGGATAAGATTTAAAGATTCCGAGTTGTTGGCAACAATGCTTACAAGCTTATTTGGGTTAGCTCTAGGCTATTTGGGCTTAAACAGATTAAACAAAAGAAATCTCATTGGAATTCTTGGGAACATCGGTTTCTTCGGAAACGTTATAATGATAGCAATTTGTGCACTAATCATTTTGGGATTTGGTATAGTTCCTTAAAGACATTGGGGTCATATCAGTTACATCACTTCACAACAGGCTAAACGGCTCCGCTACGCTCCGCCAAACTTGCCCCGTCCTCGGCTGTCACGGTTTTTGCAGTTACCTGTCAAAAACCGCGCCACCAAGCAGGTGAGAGCAAGGTACGATAACAACCCATCACGCCGCTCATTTGATATCACTGGCCAGGCGGCAAACTGGGAAACGGCCGCCGCGAAGAGCCCGGTGCGGTAATTCCGCACGCCGGGATCTGTGCGGGGGTTATCGGGTAACCGGCAGTCCTACCGTGACGGCGAAATGTTTTTGACAATGCATGAAAAAAGACCTCACGCAGAGGTCTATCATTAAAGCTTATCCCAGAAGTCTTTTTCTGAAATGCGTAGTTGTTTCTTAAGTATCCACTTCCACAAATGTGCCGGGATCTCCTTATGGATGGCGTGACTAACTTTCGTTTGAAGCACTGTCCCATCAGAAAGTACTTTTTCGTAGTACCAGTGATCAGTATTTCTGACTAATACCCAACCGTCTCTTTCGCAATACCGTTTTAAGTCTCCAAATTTGGGTGGCAATTATAACTCCAGCATATTACGGATTTCATCGTCATTTTCTGATAAGAGAATGCGTAATACATAAGGGAAGTGGGACTGTCGGTTGGGGGCGTTAAAAAACAACTGAGAACGTTTTATATAATCTTGAGCATAAATTTTAAGGTCTTCAATTAGTTGTTTTGTTGCTTCTTCAAGTGATTCAGCATTTGTATAAATATCAAGTTGGTCTAATGTCATTGTAATAGAACCGTCTTCTTCAGTTGTAATTTCGGGTTTCAGGCTAAATTTGCATAGAAGCATTTTTTGAAGGTCGGTTCTAAGAACCATGATTTCTTCAGCTTGCTTACGTTTAACTATCATTGGTCTATATTCGTTGAAAACATGATTATACATAGCAGTAAATTCTTTTCGGGCTTGAGTAAATTGCAGCTCATCTAACATTTTCATTTCCCCCTTTCACCTCCTATACTAACATATTATGTACATTCTGTACAGAAAGTATATTAAATTATGTAAAAAATTATTCCCGGGTGGTCAAAAACACATCACCTAATATAAAACCGTTATGCCGTTAAGCGCACGGGTGGCGGAGAGCAGTTCCGGGGCTCCAGTTTCATTCTTCTTATCATCTTGCCTTTGCCGCAGCAAGGGCAAA
>NZ_LGTE01000043.1 GCF_001263415.1 Thermincola ferriacetica | reverse complement strand
CTTCCGCCGAAACTGCAATATAAGCCATCGAGTTCGGGAACGCTGCCTGAACGGCAAGGGTTTGCAGCACCAAGCTCCCGGGTAGCGGAGACACCCTCCTACCCTGCCGCCATTCTCCAGCATAAAGCTCCGTGGTAACGGAGAGCCCACCCACCCCTTCAATAGACTGACTTGGAAATATTGGAGCGGAGAAACTTTGTCTTCAATCAGAAAGGAGAGGATTACCCTCTCCTTCCTTTTTTAACCTTCCGGATCAAAATAATAACCCACACCCCAGATAGTTTTGATAAACTGGGGTTTATAAGGATCCCCCTGAATTTTTTTACGAAGCCTGGTCACATGGACACATACCCTCGATGCATCCATGGTGGAACGTTCCTTCCATATGTTTTCCATAATTTCATATCTGGAAAATACTTCGTAAGGGTGACTGGCCAGGAAATTTAGAATTTCAAATTCCTTGAATGTTAACTGAATTTCTGTTCCGTCAATAGTTACGGTACGAAGTACCCTATTCAGACTGATTTCCGGAGTTTTACCATGCTTGTTTCTTGGCATTGCCAAAACCATTGTTGTCCACCTCCTATAAAATATAATAAATTAGAACCCTTACGAAATCGTTTCGCAATTATTACAAATAAATTAATTTTCAAGATTATTACTTTTTCTTAACGTTAACAATAGATACTACTGCTCTGCTTCAAATTTATAACCAATACCCCAAATAGTTTTAATAAATTCAGGATCGGCAGGGTCATTTTCAATTTTCTCACGCAGTCTCCGAATATGAACTGTTACCGTATTCTCATCACCGTAGTAACTGCTGTCCCATATTTTCTCCAGCAACTGCATTCTGGAAAATACCTGGTTGGGGTAAGAAGCCAGAAGCCACAGTAAATCGAATTCCTTAACTGTCAGGTTGACATTTCGCCCATAGACCCTGACCTGCCTGGTTCGCTGGTTTATTTCTATATCTTTGTAGGTGAGAATTCCATCATTGGCAGCTTCTTTACAACCCTTGCTCCTTCTTAATACGGCCCTGATTCTAAGCACAAGTTCGGTAGGGCTGAAAGGCTTGGTCTGGTAATCATCTATCCCTAATTTAAACCCGACTATTTTGTCAACTTCATCATCTTTTGCTGATAAAACAATGATCGGTATGTCTGACCGGCTTTTTATTCTTCTGCACACTTCAAACCCGTCAATATCGGGCAGCATCAAGTCCAGTAAAACCAAATCCGGCGATACTTTGGCTGCCAATTCCACTGCCTCCATGCCGTTTTGCGCCGTAATAACCTGGAATCTCTCTTTTTTCAGAGTATGTTCAAGGATCTTCAAAATTTTAGGTTCATCATCAACAACCAAAACTTTATGATTATTCACTTTTCTCTCCCCCAATCAATGGAATGGAAAAGTAAAAGGTGCTTCCCTGACCCAGTATACTTTCCACTTTTACCTGACCGCCGTGCATTTCTACTATATGCTTGACCAGAGCCAGCCCCAGCCCGGTACCCTGGTATAGCGGCTCAGGCCTGTTATTAACCTGCCGAAACTTTTCAAAAATCAGCTCCAGGTTTTCACTGGAAATCCCCACTCCGTTATCCGATACACTTACAATTACCTGGTCCCGCCGGTCATTCATCCTGGCCCGTAACTCAATACGTCCATCCTCAGGAGTAAATTTGTGGGCGTTGCTCAGCAGGTTAATCAAAACTTGCATCATTTTCGGCGGATCGACGTAGACAGGCGGTATGTTATCCTCCACATCTATGATAACCTGCTGTTTTTTTAATTTAAAGATGGGTTCGGTTTTCCGAAGAACACTGCTACAAAGGTCTGATATGCTTACCGCCTCACGGTGCACCTCAAATTTTCCGGCTTCAATTTTCGCCATGTCCAAAAGATTATTTATATAATTGAGCAGTTGCTGACTGCTCTCGTTTATCTCGTTAATATAATCACGCTGCCTATTGTTTAAAGGGCCCGTTTCTTCGTCCAATAAAAGCTCTGTAAAAGCAATGATAGCGGTCAAAGGGGTTCTTAATTCGTGACTTGTATTGGCCAGAAACTCATTTTTCAACCTGTTCGCTTTTTCTAACTGCAGATTTATTTCGGCCATCTGGCGTTTCTGATTATGGAGCACGGTATTGGTCTGATAAAGCCTCACCACGGACAATATAAATAAGGCCCGCATAATGTAAGCAAATTCAAAAATTTTGTAAACATGGCCCAGGACGTTGTATGTATCATAGGCAGAGGCGTATAAAGTAAAAGCCGCTTCACTAAATATCCCGAAAATCAGGGCCGCCTGCAGGTAATAATCGGCCGAATACTTCCTACCCAGTCTTATTAGATGGTAAAGGGCTATGCCTTTTAAAACAATTACCAGATAATCCAGAAATACCTTCAGCCAGGTCTGGCCTTCTCCCGGTATAAACATGGCCGGGTATTTGGGATGATAGTACCCTATACTGATTATAATTACTAATGTAAAGACCGCCGCCCCGGCCAGAAAATAGCCGGGATTAAGTTTGCTTTTACGTATGGGGTTTATAACTACAGCGGTTAGTAAACCAAGAGATTCAACTGACCTGGACAGCACCCAGTAGAGAGTTGATTTATTTAACGAATTTTCCGTGAGGAAATTCGGCATGCCATGATAAGAAAGCGTATGGGCAACATCGATTAGGCCCACCATAAAAAATGTAAGGCATAATACCAGCTCCCGCAAGCTCCTGGTTTGTTTAAAATCATACCAGGCGGCAACAAAAACAGTGCAGCTTACGACCACGCTAAACAACATAAGAACTATGTGCAGGGTCAGAAAGACGCTCTGGTCCATGTCAAAGTAAAATATCCTGGGTAACCAACCTACTATCAGAATTCCGGCCACTAGTACGAAAACTAAAATCAATAGCCAATCCTGCCTCAATTTGGGCAGGCTTAAGTAATTTGGCGGGTTTTCATCTTTTACAGCCATCATATTGGCCTCCGGTAACTTTATTAAGCAAAGATTACTAGTAGTAATTATACTTTTCTTTCAAATTTTCCTTCTTTTCGAGGTTATTTGACAATGTAAAAACATGCCATTTTTTTGCAGCCATTAAATGCTGACTTATGGGCAACATTATTAATGTAACGTCAACCTTATCACTGAAAAAATATTTTTGAAATTTACAGCCATAACAAGCTAAAAACCAGGGAGGAAAAGAAGTGAAAAAAGAAAAGAAAATTTATAATAGTGGCGCTAACGGCCAAAAGCCCAAACCATACCGGTTAGAATACAAAGAAACTTTTGTGGAGCCTGTTGGCGCCGGTAAGCCAAAGAAAAAGTAATCGTGCCCGGCAGCCGGCGTCTAATCAATGATTACACTGAAATGAATGTAATGAGGATGCTTAGAGAAAAAAATGATAAACTTGCCGGCTGCCAGGCACTAACCACTAAAGCTTTGGAAAAAGAGGTTTTTCATAAACCAGGTAATCATGTAGTTTTTCAAAAAAGAGCCCCATAAAAAACCAAACCGGAGCATAGTCAAGCCTGATCAGGCCGTCAATAGCATACCGGTTTGTATATGTCCAGGGGGCCACCCCGAATATACTGCGGAGAAACCAACCGGACAAGTATTCCGCAGCAAAGATAATGGCAGTCCAGAATACCCCCCGGATCAACCACGGCCAATTCCTGATCCGGTCATGCACAAATTCCAGAAATACGCCCGAACCATAAATCAGGAACATCCACAGGGAACTGTAAGTCTTTAACCGCCAGTCGCCTGCCAATAGCGCGCCCATACCTGTCCAGAAAAACTCCATAACCAATCCGATTGTCCCGTAAATAATAAACCTTTTCCACATAAACATAGTGTTACCCGATGCAGGGAACACTATGTCCTGTCCTTTATGGTAATGGTAGGCAGCCTGCAAATCATGCCCCTTCCACCATTTCTGACTTTAATATGGCACTAATTACTCAGCCCGGGCAAAAACGGCGCCGAATAGAATCCGGCCAATAACCCCAAAAATGCAATAACAGCTATTACCAAAAGATATTTGAGCATTCTTTTTAATATCCTTTTTAACAAAATAGAACCTCCTTACCGGTTTTAATTTTTGTCTTTTATTCCCCTATAATTTTAACGACCACCCGTTTTCTTCGGCGTCCGTCAAACTCCGCGTAGTAGATTTCCTGCCACGGTCCTAAATCCAATCTGCCGTTTGTTACCGGCACAATCACCTGGTGGTGCACCAAAATACTCTTTAAATGGGCATCACCATTATCTTCACCGGTTCGGTGGTGCAGGTAATCGGGACCAAATGGAGCTATTTCCTCTAACATGTTATCTATATCCTGAATTATCCCTTCTTCGGCATCGTTAACATAAACACCGGCCGTAATATGCATAGCGGAAACCAGTGCCATCCCTTCCCGGATGCCGCTGCGGCCGAGGATCTCCTTAACCTTTCCGGTGATGTTAATATACTCCCTGCGTTTAGTGGTATTAAACTCCAGATATTCCGTATGAGATTTCATCTTGTTTCCTCCTCCCGATATATTCTTTGTCTCAACTTCGCATTTTATTTTTGCCATTTTAAAAATCATTTGCAGCGCCCTGTAATGGTAAACAACACTAAATGGCAACTTTTGTTTCATAACAGTGCGAAAGTTGAATTCTTTGTTTTTAAAGGTACTACGTGTGGCAGGTATTTCCTCCTTCATATTAAACAAACTATATGGAAAAAGCTTATATTATGCTATAATATACCAAGCAACAAACCTATAGAGAAAAGGAGTTTTGGCTATGGGAATTTCCAATAAGATTGAAGAAAACCTGAAAAGAGCCTCCTGGATCAGGGCCATGTTTGAAGAGGGTGAACGTTTAAGAAAAATATATGGCCCGGAAAAAGTCTATGATTTTACGCTGGGTAACCCCAATGTAGAACCGCCTGCCGTCTTCAAGGAAGAATTAAAAAGGCTGGCCGACAACCCCATACCCGGGATGCACCGTTACATGAGTAACGCTGGCTATCCTGAAGTCAGAAAAGCTGTTGCCGATGTCCTGGCAGAAGAATCGGGCCTGCCCGTTAATGAAAACCATGTGGTTATGACCGTTGGCGCTGGCGGGGCTTTAAACGTGGTTTTAAAAACTCTCCTGGATCCCGGCGATGAAGTAATTATCCTGAGTCCCTATTTTGTCGAATACAAGTTTTATGTTGATAACCATGGAGGGGTATGTAAAGAGGTTTCTACCCTGGAAAACTTCCAAATCGATACCGAGGCCATAGCCCAGGCTGTCACGGCAAAAACGAAAGCTATAATCATTAATTCCCCTAACAACCCCACCGGAGTTATTTATCCGGAAGAATCCCTGTCGGCGCTGGATCAAGTCCTCAGCGCGAAAGAAGAAGAATTGGGCATTGATATTTACGTGATTTCCGATGAACCATATGCCAAAATCTGTTACGATGGCATTAAGGTGCCAAACGTCTTTAAATACATCAGGAAAAGTATTATTGTAACTTCACACAGTAAAGACCTGGCCTTACCCGGCGAAAGGATCGGTTACCTGGCAGTGAGCCCGAAGGTGCCGAAGGTTGACCTGGTTATGGAAGGAATGACTTTTGCTAACCGTATCCTGGGGTTTGTCAACGCACCGGCCCTGATGCAGCGACTGGTTACTAAACTGCAAAGGGAAAGGGTAGATATCGCCGATTATGAGGAAAAAAGAAATATCCTCTACGAAAATCTCACTGCTCTCGGCTTTGAAATGGTTAAACCGCAGGGCGCATTTTACCTTTTTCCCAAATCACCCATACCCGATGACATTGCTTTTATAAAGGCAGCCCAGAAACATAACATTCTCCTCGTGCCCGGAAGCGGTTTCGGAAAACCGGGGTATTTCCGCATTTCTTACTGCATTGACAAACAAATTATCCTGAATTCTCTGCCTGCCTTTAAACAGTTAGCCGCAGAATTTAGTCTGGGATAATGTAAAGGACCTGCATTACCGGCAGTTGCATACCGGCAATGCAGGTCCTTTCTTTTAACGGTTAGCCTTTTTCTGCTGCCAGAATTTCTGGCTTTTTTGCCAGATTTCTTTCTTTGTCGGTTCGGGCGGCCACAGGTCGGCTATATTCTGTCGGCGCATGGCTGCTGTCAAATTTTCAAAAACCTGCGGGTGCTCTTTGACCAGGGATTTGATGAGTTGCTTAGTGGTTTCCCGTTTCGTCTTCTTATCCCTCGGACAACCCCCGGGAATGGGTTCAAAGCCGATAAAACGCAAAGCTCCTTTGATCTCCTTTTCCCTTAAATAAACCAATGGTTTAATTAAGGCGAGGCCGCTGCGGTCCCACTGCGTCTTCGGCAGAAAAGTCCTTATCTGCCCGGAAAAAAGCTGGCTCATCAAAAATGTCTCCACTGCATCATCCAGGTGATGGGCAAAAGCTACCTTATTAAACCCTTCCGCCCGGGCACAGGCGCTGATTATACCTTTTCTGAAAAATGCACAGGCAGCGCAGGGGTTTGGCTGTGAGGGCGAAAAGGCAATTTCGGCAATTTGGGTCTTTTCGAAAAAAAACGGTACATCCAGCCGGCGGCAAAAATCTTCCAGGGGCTGTCGGTCGAATTTGTCGGTAAAACCCAGGTCTATGGTAATAGCTCCAATATCAAACTTGAACGGAAAATGCCGGCGTAGCACTCCCAGTGCATAAACTAAAAAAGCGCTGTCCTTGCCCCCCGATAAACCGATTAATATTCTGTCGTTCGGTTCAATAAGTTCAAATTCTATTATCGCCCGCATTAATTTCCTGACATAGCTTTTCGGTAAAGTTTCCCTCATTGTTGTCCATCCTTTTGCTTGTCTTTATACTGCAATCTGTAAACTACTCCCTGCGCCACAGCTACGGTATCCCCTGTTTCGTCCCGGATCATGATACTGTAAATTCCGGTTCTGTTGGTCAGGCTGTCCTCCCTGGCCTCAGCCGTCAGAATTGTTCCTTCTTTCGTTGTTTTGGCATAACTTATGTTCATATTTAAACCCAGGGCTATTTTGTCATGGGTATTGGCGGCTACGGCAAAAGCCAAATCCGCGATAGCAAACACCACAGCCCCATGGGTGATGCCCGCCCCGTTCAGCATATCCCTGGTCACCTTAAGCCTTGTTTTACCGTAACCTACAGAGGCTTCCACTATTTCTATGCCCAGGCTCCGGGCAAAAAAGTCTTTCTTAAATTTTTCTTTTATTTTTTCCAGCATACTTTACCACCCCTTACTTCGTCCCTTTTTTATTCGCTTTCTTTTTCGAAATTCCTTTATCCGGCACTTCGTTAATTTTTAACTCAACTCGCGCAGTTCAATTAGCAGTTGTTACTTTTAAAACAATTCCTTAAAGTTAAAAAACGAGCTGCCTATGCGCCCGTTTTAGTTAAAATATCATAAAACATTTGGCCTACTTTTATATTTATTTTACCCGTACCGGCGTCAGGTAACCATTTATATAAACCATGCTTAAAATTACCTGCAGGTATTCCAAAATTCTCCTGTGATGATTTTCCAGCAGTGCTGCTGAAGCCCTTATTTTCAGGAGTTGTTCGGGTTGCAAACCAGCCAAGGACTTTTTGAGCTCATTTGAATCAATACTTGGTGAAGGAACACTGATAGCTGCCCAAGATAGCCTCTTTAAGACTTCTTCTACCGATGTGCTACCGGCCCGTATATCATCCTCCTGCACGAAAGGATTTGCTGAATTCCAAATTCCTTCCCTTGAACTTCCCTTTGCCAAAACGTATCAACTCCATTTTCTGTTTTCCTTCCTCCAGGTAACCCTTTACCCCAAACAACATAACTGCCCACTGTGAAATTCCTAGTAAATTATAACATAACTGCCCCGTTTTCACAACATATTTTCGGAATATTTGGAATTATGTGTTTCACTCGGCAATTGCAGCAATGCTGGCAAATTTATGTGTTTAAAAACTTGCGCATTTTAACCCTTTTAGCACTTCGTTCCCTTTTTGCATATTGTAATTAAAAAGCTATTTCCATGCAGGAGGGATATATTCATGTATCACTACGGTCATATATGGCCTGCCTACCCTTACCGCGACGACGTTTATATGCCTGTCATCAGATACGGTCAAGCGTATGTTCCGTACCAGAGGTACAGATGTTTCTTCCCTTTACCGGAGGGATTTCACAAGGGCACAATCTTTCAGGAACTGTACGACCCTTACCAAAGAAAACCCTGGTAACCGAAAGGAGGCGCAGTTATGCATAGATACGACAAAAGAAGGGTCCAAATGCTGGAAGAAATTATGATGGTAGAATTTGCCACTATTGAACTTGGTTTATTCCTGGATACACACCCCTATGATATGAGAGCCTTGAAAGACTACAACCGTTACACCTGTATGCTGCAGAAACTGAAGGCAGAATATGAACAGCTTTACGGTCCTTTAGCCCTGCATGGGACTTCCCCAACCCAATTCCCCTGGAAATGGGTGGAAGAACCATGGCCGTGGGAAATTGAATATTAATCTAGAAGGAGGTATTAAATATTAATGTGGATATATGAACGAAAACTGGAGTACCCTATTCGCGTCAGAAAACCTGACCCGAGAATGGCCAAGGCTATAATAACCCAGTACGGCGGGCCCGACGGCGAACTTTCCGCTTCCCTCCGATACCTGACCCAAAGGTACAGCATGCCTACCAGAAAAGCCCAGGCCGTTCTTACCGACATAGGTACCGAAGAACTGGCCCATATGGAAATGGTGGCCACCATGGTATACAAGCTGCTCCGGGATGCTCCGTTAAAAGAAATAAAAGCGGCCGGTCTGGATACCTACTATGCTGACCATGACCGCGCCCTTTTCTATATAGACGCGGCCGGCAACCCATGGTCAGCCAAGTATATACAGTCCAAAGGCGACCCGGTGGCCGACCTGCAGGAAGACCTGGCTGCCGAAGCAAAGGCCAGAGCTACTTATGAACACCTGATCAATCTCACCGATGACCCGTGCCTGCGCGACGGGCTGCGCTTCCTGAGGGAAAGGGAAGTTGTCCACTTCCAGCGTTTCGGCGAAGCCCTGGATGATGTGCATATGTGGATGCACAAGAAGAAGTGTTAATAAAACCGGTAAAACAATAAATATTAAAGAGAGCCGTAGGTTTCCTCCGCTCAAGGACGAAATCTCCATTGCTAACCGCTCCCGCTTTTGCGGTTCGCGGACCGATGGATGATTTTAGTCCCTGCTCCGGAAATCCTGCGGCTCTCTTTTATGTAAGTAGTTTAACAGCAGAATCCTGAAGAATTCTTGCAACAGCAAGTGATAAATAAGCACTGACCCTGGTCAAACTGGGGAATCCTGCCAATATGGGCGTATGTATTGCCTGCTTCCTCCGGGATGTCTCAGGAAGCCTGGGGCTCCACCAGGCCAAGTTGGTTCAATACATGCGACCGGAGATTCTCGGCATTGTTTTAGGGGCCTTCCTCACCGCAAGAGCAACAGGGGGCTTTCGGGCTACCCTTGAAGACTTCCACCGGTTTTCCTGATTTATAGCCCTAGGTTCCCTCACGAAAAGAAAAGTCAAATTTTACTTCTTTTTTGCCATACAGTACGGGCTCTGGCCAGTTCTGTCCCGCTGTCCCTGTCCAAAATGATATGTAAAAAGGTTGTCTGCCTCTCTCCTGCTTCCGTTTCTTTTATCCCGCATAATACCGTGGAACCGTAGCTGGTTTCTTTCTTATAAGCTATTTCCACGGAAGAAAGCAAAAACCCCTTATGCACAGAGAGCGGCACCGTTTCCAGCAGCCATTCAACATATTTTGTGTTGTTCACATGATCGTTGGTATCAATATCGCTTAATCGCACCCTGAACTCCAGTTTGCTGTCCGGCTCATCTATGGCCGGTAAATCGGCAAATTCATCTACCACCATCCTCTCCGCCCCTGTACCATATGCATCATAAATATCCGGCGGTATCCTGACCGGCCGCTTGCGGCGCAAATCAAAGAAAACCCAGAGTGTGGTGGCTGCTCCGAGTACTCTACCCTCCCTGTCACTAATCCTGAATTCCCGGGTAGCATAAAACCGTTCAAACTTATAAGGCCATGTCTCAATATTTACTGTTTCACCCCATTGGGGGTATTTTTGCATATGTAAGGACCAACGGGTCAAAAGCCAACCCCGGCTGTTTGCCAACAGTTTCTCTATACCCCAGCCCACAGATTCTGAATGCCTGATGGCAGCTTCTTCAAGATAATTTAAAATGGCTACCGGCGATGCCTGCCGGTGGTTGTTGATTTCGTAATAATGAACAGGGATGCTTGTCTGATAGGGTCCCATTGCTTTGCTCCTTTCCAGTTATGCACAGTCAAAAAGTTCCACTACAATTATAACTTATATTGCGCAGTTTTTTAAAGCATAGGTTAGTAACTGTCACTGTAATGGTGATACAACCGTTGACCTGCGGATGCCGCTCCACCGGTGAAACAACCGTTGCTCCGAGGCTACGCCTTCCTTCAACCACAGAAGGGTGGGTAGGGTTCTCCGCTACCAAGGAGCTTTATGCTGCAAAACCTGGCCAGGAAGTCCGGTAACCGCTATGGAGGTAAAACAACCGTTGCTTCGAGGTTACGGGCGGAGACAGTGTAAACTCCGTTCAGTTGAAATCACTGAACCCGGCCAAATCGTCATCCGTGACTCGTGGCCGGGTTTCCGGCGTCCGTGCCGGAAACAGCGATTTCAAGCCTTCACTGTCGTTAACACTGTCTATCCGCCCTCC
>NZ_LGTE01000042.1 GCF_001263415.1 Thermincola ferriacetica | reverse complement strand
ACTTCTTCTCCCGCACCGGCTCTCAACCAGCCGCGGAATTCCATACTACCATAACTGGCTGCTTTTCGTCAACCGGTAGTTTTTGCATCAACAGCAACCTTTGTATTTGCTGTGATTTCTGATTTGTTGGCCGCGGCTATTGCCGCGACCGACATTGTCTAATATAGCATACGGATAATATAATTGTCAAGCAATTTAAATCAATTTTTTTATCTTTTTTTATGTAAAGTTATAAATCCCATGTTGGAAGCTTATCGCACCGGTATTAAGATATATTATTTTTCACAAAAAGTGAAATATGCTTCTATTTACCGATAAGTTCTAAACCTTTTCCCAGGTTCAAATTTAAATAGGTCCCCGGCACTTCGCCTACAATGATGGTCTCTGCTATTGGTACCTGGGAGCTAACTTCCACACTGTCGCTTACCAACGGAATAACTATTTTAACTTGACTGAATATGTTTAAATACAATCGATGCCTGGTTTGGTTAATACCTGCTTGTTCAAATTTGTCTTCGACTATGACCTTTACGGTACCTATTGGCACTATAGTTACTTTGATTTTGGGGCCGTAACTAGCCAATAACTGGCTGCCCAAGGTTTGACCTAAGGGAATTTTAAAAACCTTTCCTTCTAATTTTTTTAAAGCCTTTTGTACTTCCAAAGTTGTATCGGCAGCCAAACTATTAATCTTAACTGTATTCGGCTGCATCAGTACAACCCGGCCACGACTGTCAGTTCGCACAAATATTAAGTCTTTATATTCCACCACTTTAGCCACTTTTTCGTTAACCGCATCCTGGATTGACTCGACGGCTATTTGTTCTGCCTGGGCCCTAGAAATTGCCAGGATTGTCGGACGTAGATTTTTTTCCACAATGGCAAAGGTTGTCAGTAACGATACTATAATGCAACCCAGGACAACCACCAGTGGATTAAATAACCGTGGTTGTCTCAACATGGCTTTCACCTCCACAGATTAGTCCCCTCAGACTAGTATATGAGAATTAACCTGGAATGGTGAAACTATTACATCAAACAAGAAGGAATTTCGCATAAAAAAATAAATATATTTATTGACCGGAAATAAACTGGGCAAGGATGATAATCGTGAATAAACTTTGCGAAAAATGCAACAACAGTTGCAAACAGCCAAATAGCACCATTGTCTTGGAGTGCAAAAAATATACATTGAAGCCTATGCAGTTGGAATTTAAATTTAAAGATACAGATAAAAAAAAGAACCCTCGATAGGGCTTATAAATATCGTTTAATTACAATGCCAATTCTGCCCTTTCTGGTATTCCCCTTAACTTTTTCTATACTTATTCTTCCCAGCCCCCGGGTAGATACAACATCGCCTTCGTTAATTCTATAATCAGCATCAGTAATAGTCTCAAAATTGACTTTGACTTTTTCGCTATTTATATATTTGGCTATCTTACTGCGGGAAATCCCAAACCCTGCTCCAGCCACTGCATCAAGTCTTAAGGAAGAAACGGTGGTGTCAATAATTTTAGTATTGTCGGCCGGAGAAATCAGTTCTTCCCGCGAAATTTCCGTTACTTTGACAGGTACCTGATGTATTTTAAACAAATTCTGGGCAAGGTAATCCTTTATTTCGGGCACAACTATCAGTTGACACCCCTCATCAACGACTATTATGTCACCTAATTTTTCACGTCTGATGCCCGTGTTTAAGACAGCGCCCAAAAAATCACGGTGAGTAGCCTTGCGAAAACGAAAATTCCCTGCGACTTGTAAGCAGCAAATGCATTCCGGGATTTCCCCCCAGCTTAAGTCCTCAGGGAAAATTATCATTCTCTTTCTCTCGGCACTATCATAACCACCGTCAAACTTCCATGTAAGTCCGTAAATACCTGATACCAGTTTTTTCGCCATTACCTGTTGGCCCGGGTCCAAGAAATCAGTAAAAACCGGTTGATAAATTTTCAACGCAGACTGGGCTTTATCTATAATTTTGGCGCCTAATTCCCGTTGTTCAGCAGGAAGTAACTTAATAATACTGCGGTCGACCATAGCTACATCAATAGATTTAAAATCAACCGTTCTAAAGCTCCTAGAACAAGGAACAACAATAACGGGGAAAAATCTAACCCAGCCGTTGACGGGAGAATCTTTCTAAAAGGCGCCAAAAGCGGCTCGGTAGTTTCATAGATAAAGCGAACTATCGGATGATAATGGTCAATCCGCATGAACATCGGCAAGAAAGATAAGATAATACGAGCAATTACCAACCATTCTATAGCTGCAAATATTCCT
The DNA here is from genome assembly GCF_001263415.1 of Thermincola ferriacetica. Taxonomy (NCBI): domain Bacteria; kingdom Bacillati; phylum Bacillota; class Clostridia; order Eubacteriales; family Thermincolaceae; genus Thermincola; species Thermincola carboxydiphila. The sequence goes on along the minus strand of NZ_LGTE01000042.1, from coordinate 9,452 downwards.
TTAATAATCACATATAAGTCCAAAACACAAATCCCCCTAACTTATTTGGTCACAGCTCCCAATTCTTTAGACTTCTGGGTCGCGGCAATTACAGCATCTATAATAGTTGCCCTGAGTTTTCCCTGTTCTAAAGTATGCAGCCCTGCAATAGTCGTACCACCGGGGGTGGTGACTTTATCCTTCAATACAGCCGGATGTTCACCTGTTTCCAGAACCATTTTGGCAGCGCCTAACATGGTCTGAGCAGATAGCTCCAATGCAATCTTCCTCGGCAGGCCGGCTTTAACTCCAGCATCGGCCATAGCTTCAATGATTAAATACATATAAGCCGGACCGCTCCCACTCAAACCCGTGACAGCATCCATAGCCTGCTCGGAGACGGTATAGGCTCGCCCAACGGAATTAAATAATTCCAATGCCAAAGCAAGGTGCTCTTCACCTGCAAATTCACCGGCTGCCAAAGCGCTTGCTCCCTCGCCTACTAATGACGGCGTATTGGGCATAACCCTTATGACAGGAACTCGGCTTTTGAAAAAACTGGATATGTAGCCTGTTGATAATCCGGCGGCAATAGAAACCATCAGTTGATCGGTTTGTACTGAACCGGCTATTTCAGTTAATACATCCTGCAAAATAAAAGGTTTTACTGCTAAAACAACTATATCGCTTCTCTTGACCAAATCCGTATTGTTTTGAGCAACATTAACCGAGAATCTCGTTTTTACATAATCTCTACGGGTAAAGTCAACATCGCTGATAAACACTTTTTCCGGCTTTGTTAAATCAGAACTGAGCAAACCGGCCAGTATTGCTTCGGCCATTGCCCCCGCCCCAATAAAACCGATGGTTTTATCTGCCAATGACATCAATTTGCCTCCCTATTACCGAATCCAAGTAAACAATCCCTTTTCTTTGTCCTGTTCTTTATTAATTTCCCCTGCTATATCCATATTACTCGGGACAAAAAGAAATATTCCGTTTCCAACTTTCTGCATATTTCCTGATAAAGCATAGGTGGTCCCGCTGATAAAGTCAACAACCCGCTTGGCCAGTTCCTTATCAGCATCTTCCAGGTTGATGATGACCGGGCGGCGGTTTTTCAGATGATCAGCTATATACTGGCAATCCTCGAAAACCTTAGGCACACAAACTACTACTTTAGTTTGCTTTTGAGTATGCAGGCTAAAAATTGGCCCGTTCTTTTTCTTCTTGAAGGAACTTTCTTCCTCCTGTACTAGTTCCTCATCTTCGATAATCTCCACTTCTTCCTCTTCAAAGCCCATAAATCCGAGTACTTTATCAACCAGCTTGGCCATTAAAAAAGTCCTCCTCTCATTTTTTTCTTTCCCCAAAAATCCTGGTTCCTATCCGAACTAAATTTGCGCCTTCTTCTATGGCAATTCTATAATCATTGGACATCCCCATGGACAGGTATTTCATTTCTGCACTGGGAATCTCCATTGTTTTTAAAGCGTCAAACTTCTTTTTCAGTTCCCGGAATACCGGACGCACTGCCTCGGGGTCGCCAACAAAAGGAGCTATGGTCATTAATCCTTTTACCGCCAAGCCCGGTAGGTCCTTAACAGCATTAATAAAATCATCTACTTCTGATAAATCAAGGCCAAATTTAGTGGGCTCCCGCGCCACATTAACCTGGATTAAGACGTCCAGACATTTTCCCCTGGCAACTGCCCGCTTGTTGATCTCCTCTGCCAAAGGATAAGAATCTAGAGAATGGATGAGTACGACCTTATCCACAATGTATTTTACCTTGTTCTTTTGTAGGTGCCCGATTAAATGCCACTTGGCCTCAGGAAGTTCGTTAAATTTTTCTGTAAGTTCCTGCACCTTGTTTTCTCCGAAATCAGTAACCCCCATTTCCCATGCGGCCTTAATTGTTTCCATTGGTACTGTTTTTGACACCGCAATTAATTTTACGTCATCAGGTTTACGACCGGACTTATATGCTGCTTCGTTTATGTTACTGCGAATCTGTTCAAGATTGGTCCTTAACCAATGTAACATGGCTATCCTCCTAATTAACCGGCTGCCCTTCCTCGATATATTTGGGGTTTATCACATATGTGGTTTCCGGTTCCAGACCGGAAACAGCAACCTGGTCCTTTACCTTGCCCTCGATTTTAACAGGCTGCCACCGGGTTAAATTTTTGTATACCGTATATATACCCGGCTTGTTATCTTTATAAACTAAAGCCTGTTCAGGTACTATGTATCCTTCAAACCTGTCACTGATAAGCCGAAACGTATGAACTCTGTTCTGTATAAATTCTTTGGCAAAATCATTTAACTCCAGTACTATCCGTAATTTATCCCCGGTAGGTTTGGCTTCAACCACCGTCAGGTATACCGGTTTTGACCCGGCAAGTCCTAAATCCACTAACACCCTGCCACCGGGCTTTATCTTTTTTAAAAATACCGGTTGGTTAGGAAGTTCTCCTAAAACAAGCATAGGTTCCAGATTATTAACCACCTTAGCCACTGTTTGACCGGCTTCGACAACCTGGTTATCGTCATACTTTAAACTCTGTAAAGTGTGCCCGGCAAAAATGCCGAATAAATCCATAATATTTACATTATGCGGTACCAACAACTTCTCTAGGCCATCCAAACGATAACTTACCAAACCTGCTCTGGGTGAAGATATGTTAATAGCCGTAACACCGTCTCTGCCGCGAACATCAGGTATGTTAACTTTAAATACAACAGCGCCAACCCGGACCCGCTCACCCTCAGATGCCACAATCGCAAGTTTTCCATGGTTGGGAACGCTTAAAACTGTTTCATCCCTTACCAAAATACCGTTAAAATCAACCGTTGACTGTATATAATCATAGTTAGCCACTTGGGTTTCAACCAATTTGGCTTTTAAAGTATCGGAAACATAATTAAATATAACCCAGACTAAATAAAACCCAATTGCTGCAAATAAGACCCCTCTTAAAATTAGGCGGCGTTTTTTCGGGTGTCTACGTTTTGAATTGCGTCCAGGCTTATTCATTATCAACTTCCTTCCTTAAAACGCCTATAACAAGATTATTATTCTACACATACAGTACTATATCCTGCTAAAGCAGCCAAAATTAAGGTAATTCCTCTTTAAAAGCAAAAAGCGCCTTCAGGCGCTCTAGGCAGTGATAAAAAATGCTTATAAAATTCATTATTAATCATTTAAGTCAAGGCGCTCACCGGTAACCAGATACACAACCCGTTCGGCCAAATTGGTCGCATGGTCAGCAATACGCTCTATATAACGACCCACAAATAAAAGGTAGGTAGCCTGGGTAATGGTTCTGGGGTCTTCCATCATATACGTCAGTAACTCCCTGAATATCTGTGAATAAATATGGTCAACCTCGTCATCACGGCTGCAAAGTTTTCTGGCCAATTCAACGTCCATTTTTACGTAAGCATCAAGGCCTTCCTTGACCATCTCCTGGGTAATGGCTGCCATTCTCGGAATATCAACCAGCGGTTTAATTAGCCGCTCATTAGCCAACCGCCGGGTGACCCTGGCTATATCTACAGCATGGTCTCCCATGCGCTCCAGATCGGTGATAATCTTATAACCAGTGCCTATCTTCCGTAAATCCACTGCCATAGGCTGCTGGGTGGCTATAAGCTTCAGACATTTATCTTCAATTTCCAGTTCCAATTGGTCAACTAAACGGTCCCCTTCAATAACCTGGTTAGCCAGGTCTACATTTTGCGTAGCTAATGAATGAACCGAATTGTAGATTGCCTGCTCAACCAGGCTCCCCATGCGCAATATTTCCTGCTGAAGTTCTTCAAGAGAACGTTCGAAAGCATTACGTGTTGAACCCACCTTAGCCCACTCCCTGTAAAAATTATTTGAAAACTATTTTAATTGTGCTTTTGTGATATTTCAAGAGAAAAAATATTAATTTAACAGAATTTTATCCAAAACGTCCGGTAATATAATCTTCCGTACGCTTATCCGATGGTTTGGTGAAAATCGTTTCCGTCTCGCCGAATTCAACCATGTCGCCTGTCAAGAAAAATGCCGTAAAATCGGATACCCGGGCAGCCTGCTGCATATTGTGGGTAACAATGACAATTGTATAATTCTCTTTTAGCTCACCCATCAATTCTTCGATTTTTAAAGTGGAAATGGGGTCCAGCGCAGATGAGGGTTCATCCATCAACAAAATTTCAGGTTCGACCGCCAAAAGCCTGGCTATACACAAACGCTGCTGCTGGCCGCCGGATAAACCTAAAGCAGGTTTTTTCAGACGGTCATGGACTTCTTCCCAAAGGGCTGCGGCCCGCAGACTCTTTTCAACTATCTCATCCAACTTCCGCTTCTCCTTAATACCATGAATTCTCGGACCATAAGCTATGTTATCATATATACTCATTGGGAATGGGTTAGGGCGCTGAAAAACCATACCAACCTTTTTTCTGAGATTGACTACGTCAACTTCCGGGCTGAAAATGTCCTGTCCATCCACAGTTACTTTACCGGTGATTCTACAACTATCAATAAGGTCATTCATTCTGTTAAGAGTGCGCAGAAAAGTGGATTTTCCACAGCCAGAGGGGCCAATTAAAGCTGTCACTTTGTTGGCCTGAATATCCATATTAATGTTTTTTAAAGCATGAAATTCCCCGTAATATAAGTTTAAATCGCGAACTTTAATTTTGGGCTGGACATTTTCAGTCATGTTTTAACCTCCTATGAAATGCGCGGAATAAACAATCAGCCAACTTCACTATATCAGAGTATTATTATACGTATGTTATCGAAATGTTAAATTTGCGTTAAGAAAAAAGTCCGGATTTGCCTCCGGACTTTTTTCCTTGTTCATTGATTTTTATATTGCCGGGAGGTAAAAGGTAAATTTTGAACCCATACCCACCTGGCTTTCTACTTTGATCGTCCCTCCATGGGCTTCAAGGGCATGTTTTACAATAGCTAACCCCAAACCGGTACCGCCTAGTTCCCTGGATCTGGCCTTATCGACTCTGTAGAAACGTTCAAAAAGCCTGGACATACTTTCCGGCGGTATACCGATACCCGTATCTTTAACAGACACTTTTAAACCACCACCACTTGGCGTCGCACTAAGAACAACCCTTCCATTTTCGGGAGTGTATTTAATGGCATTATCAACCAGATTTATCAGCACCTGTTTGATCAAATCTTCATTAGCCATGATTACAGGCAGGTCAGGGTGAATGTCTGTCTCTACGGTAATATTCTTTTCCTCAGCCATTGGTACAAGAATTGGCAGTACTTTTTCCACGATTTCATTAAAATTGACAGGGCTCCTACTTATCTCTTTGTTCTTGGCCTCGATACTGGACAGGCTCAGGATATCGTTAATCAGCCTACTTAAGCGATTGGTTTCTACATTAATGATTTCCAGAAAACGCCTGGCTACTTCCCGGTCCTCCATGGCTCCGTCCAACAACGTTTCTACAAACCCTTTGATAGAAGTTAAAGGTGTTCTTAATTCATGGGATACGTTGGCAACAAATTCACTGCGCATTTTTTCCAGTTCGCGAATTTCCGTAATATCCCTGAATACTGCAACAACCCCAACTATTTTCTCTTTTCTCATTAAAGGTACCACATTAACTCTGAACGCACGCCTCAAAGGAACTATTTCTATCTCCTGGTTTATGGTTCTGCCTTTTTTAAGGGCTTTAAGCAAAATTTTCTCCAGCTCGTAATTGCGAATTCCCTCGATGACCGTCAGTCCTATTACTTGGTCGGCCACCACATTGAAAATCTTCTCAAAAGCCGGATTTACCAGCAAAATACGGGTATCTTTATCAACGGCTATAACCCCTTCAACCATACTGGTAAGAATGGCTTGGATTTTGTTTTTTTCTTCTGTTATTTCCTTGATGGTGTCTTTCAGGCGCCTGGCCATATAATTTAAACCCCGGCCTAACGCACCGACTTCATCGTCCGAAACAACCCGGACGTAGTTGTCTAATTTTCCTTCGGCCATCTCCTTAGCGACTTCCGTCATTTCCTTTAAAGGGGCCGTTATTTCTCTGGCTAAGGAAGACGATATGGTTACCGTCAGAACAAATACAATAAAAATGGCCGTTCCGATAATCCACCGGATATGCCAAACGCCGGCCTGTACCTCCCTCCAGGGAATAGCCAGTCTGACTGCCCCGGCTACCCGGCCGTGCCTCTTAACGGGAACAGCAACATATAATTCTTTTTCACCAAGGGTAGCGCTAAATCTTACACTTTTTCCGACAGTCTCATTCAGCGCCTGTATAAATTCGGGCCTATTGGCGTGGTTGGCCATCTTCCGGTAATCTTCATGGGAATCGCCAATGACTGTACCGTTTTTGTCAATCAATGTTACTCTGGCTGCGGCTATATTTTTAGCTTCGTCAATAAATTTTTGTATTTCGTTTCTACTTTGCGAATTTTCCAGCCGCAGCGTTATATCATTGCTCAACAGCCAGGCTGATGAAATCAGGCGTTCTTCAATTTGGGCATAAGAATAGTTGACCATGCTGTTGATCAGGTAAATCCCCAGCAAAGTCAGGAAAAGTGCGGTTATCGCAAAATAAGTAAGGGAAAATCTCCACCGTAAACTTTTGAACATTACGCCATCTCCCTAAATTTATAACCTACACCCCGGACAGTTTCAACAAACTTTTCCCCCTGCTCCGGTTCAATCTTCTTCCGGATATGTCTGATATGCACATCAACGGTTCTGGTATCACCGGCAAAATCATAACCCCAAATTTTTTCCAGTAAATATTCACGGGTAAATACTTTACCCGGATTGGAGGCCAGCAGCTTTAACAATTCAAATTCTTTCGGTGTAAAATCAACCTTTTGACCATTTAGATACACACTGAATTTTTCTATATCTATCTTAAGACCGCCAATGGCTAAAATATTCTCTTTTTCTTGGTTATCACTTTGCTGGGCTTTAAAGTTTCTTCTGAGCCGCGCCTTAATTCTTGCTACCAGTTCCCTTGGACTAAAGGGTTTAGTCATATAATCATCTGCGCCCAGTTCCAACCCTAAAACCTTGTCAATTTCTTCTCCCTTTGCTGTAAGCATTATTATAGGTATCAACTGTGTTTCCTTATCACGCTGCAAAGTACGGCATACTTCCAATCCGTCCACGCCTGGCAGCATGATGTCAAGCACAATCAGGTCGGGTTTTTCCCGAAATGTTTGTTCCAAAGCTATCTTTCCATCACCAGCCGTTATAACTGTATACCCTTCCTTTTCCAGGTTAAACCTGATTAATTCTACGATATATTGTTCATCGTCTACGACCAGAATCTTGGGCTTGGACACATTACATCCCCCCTGGTACTTATCGCAAGGCTATAAAAGCCCCCATGCGCCCTGTTCTCCCATTCTCCTTTCGATGGGAAAAAAATAATTCCGTGTTACAACTAGTACATATTCTGGATTCTATTATATTTTCCTCCCTAATGCCCATCTCTAACAACTGGATATAGTTGGTCTTCCAAAGGTCCAGGCGCCATTTTCCCTCCCCGTTACTTTTGAAAACCTTATCTACCCAGGTAAAGCGGCCTTTAAAGGTTTGGTACAATTTCTCGTCCACCTCGTAACAGCAGGCTCCTATCGACGGCCCTATAGCTACCAAGCAATCTTCCGGTACAGTCCGGAAAACTTTTTGCATCTCGGCAATTGTTTTCTGTCCAATCGCTAAAAAAGTTCCTTTCCAACCGGCATGGGCTAATGCTACCACTTTCTTCACAGGGTCAAAAAAGAACAGCGGTACACAATCGGCATAAAAAGAGCTTAAAACTACGCCGTGCTGGTTTGCGACCAGTGCGTCAGTCCCCGCCAGAGCACTGGCATATGTAAACGCTCCTTTACCCCGGTCTTCCCTTGTAACTACCTTTACACAGTCGCCATGTATCTGTTCTCCGGAAACAGTATGCCCTAATGGCCAACCTAAAGTATCACATAGCCGTCTTCTGTTTTCAACGGCATCCTGGATGTCATCGCCCACATGATAACCAAGGTTTAAGCTGTCATAAGGAGCCTTGCTGATTCCTCCCAACCTGGAGCTGAAAACAGCCGTACACCCTGCCTCTTCGAAAACCGGAATTTTTAAAAAAAGCAGCCCTTCCGGCGTTTGTACCTGTTCAAAGCCAGGCATAACACTCCCACCTTTTCCGCCTAGTTATATTCCAATTATAGTGTTTATAAACCCCTTTTAGCAACCAAAATTATTTAAGGCCTCTGCCGTTGGGCAGAGGCCTTAAGGTTTACTTAGCAAACACATGGTTACCGATCATTTTGGTTATAGGTCTAGTCCAAACCCACTTGCTTGTAGCTATATCGGGATTCCAGTAATATAAGGCTCCTTCTGAAGGGTCACGTCCTTTCAGCGCTTCTTCCACAGCTCTGTAAGCAGTGCTATCGGGGATCAGATTAATCTGACCGTCGATAACGGCAGTAAATGCCCAGGGTTGGAAAATAATATCCCTGATTGTCTTGGGGAAACCTGGTGCTGCCAACCTGTTGAGAATAACAGCAGCCACAGCTACCTGCCCTTCAAAAGGCTCTCCCCTGGCTTCAGCATAAACTGCCTTGGCCAGTAACCCGATATCGCTCTCATTATCCAAATCCAATAGAGCCAAGGCTTGGTTTGGGGAATTTAACAAGTTTTTTGCTCCCTCGGTAACCATCTCAGTAAATAAAGGTATGATTAACATCTGGTCGGGATATATCCAGTGGTCGGTCAAGCCATTACGGGCCATGATTTCCCGGTAATCAATACCTAGGCTTTGACCTATCCAGTATAAAGTATCCCTGTTTTTAATGTTGTACTTAATTGTACCGTCATCTGCGATAGGCACATCCGGTATTCCCAGTTTCTGGTCCGGATATATGATGGTACTGATCAACTTGTTAAATTCCATAATTTTTTGCCACTGCACCCCTAAGGTCTTACCTATTAACCAGAGGGATTCCCCCAATCGAACCTTATACCAGAGAGACGGCTGCTCTTCCGCCGACATACCGCTGGGCAAAACGTTTTTGGCCATCGGTTCCGAAACTGCGAAAGACCCGGCTTGTACTCGATAATTTTCTCGGGGAGCCACTACAGAAATAAGACGTTTCCACCATGGCTCCTTTTTAGACTGGTTGTTTTTTGCCGGCGCTCGAGGTTTATCGCCTGAAACAGTTTTAAACTTATCAGCCTGTACCCGTTCAGACATGTCCACCACAGCAGTATTCAAATTGCCCACAGGCTCATGTTCATTCCTGTGTGTTGGAACCGGCCTCACTTCATCACCAGGCATCTGCCGAGGTTTGTCCGAAACGGGTTTGCTGTCATTCGCCGGGGCCGGCTTCGCTTCTACGGCGGGCGCCGGCTGCACCTCTTCGGCCGGGGCCGGCTTCGCTTCTACGACGGGCGCCGGCTGCACCTCTTCGGCCG
>NZ_LGTE01000041.1 GCF_001263415.1 Thermincola ferriacetica | reverse complement strand
TTTCCGCCGAAACTGCAATATAAGCCATCGAGTTCGGGAACGCTGCCTGAACGGCAAGGGTTTGCAGCACCAAGCTCCCGGGTAGTGGAGACCCTCCTACCCTGCCGCCATTCTCCAGCATAAAGTTTCCGTGGTAGCGGAGAGCCCACCCAACCCTACAATTGAGTGGCTTGGAAAAATTGGAGCGAGGAATCATTTGAGCTCCCATTAAACTAAAACAGTTTTCGCTTGGCAAGTATTAAGGTTGTTGCGAATGAAACGAACAGGGTCAAAAGGATAATAAAGGTGAAGGCGTGTTCATTGTTCTGAAACGGAAGACTGACATTCATGCCAAAAAAACTTGCCACCATGGTTGGAATGGCGAGGACTATGGTTATCGAGGTAAGAAATTTCATCACCATATTTAGGTTATTGGAGATAACCGACGCAAAAGCATCCATCATGCCGCTTAAAATGTTGCTGTATATATGAGCCATTTCAATGGCCTGTTTATTTTCTATAATGGTGTCGTCCATCAGATCTTCGTCTTCCGGGTACATTTTCAGGAAACCGCCCCTTAACAATTTTTCCATGACGATTTCGTTAGCCCTTAAGGATGTAGTAAAATAAACCAAACTCTTTTCCAGGTTCAGGAGAGAAAACAGCTCCTGGTTTTTCATAGACTTGTGCAGTTGTTTTTCTATTTCATCAGTTTTCCGGTTTATCTGTTTCAGGTACCGCAGGTAATAAGTTGCTATTCGGTACAGCAGTTGCAGAATAAACCGGGTTTTTTTAAAGGTAAAAAAACCTTTAATTCTGTTTTGGGCGAATTCGTTCAGGATAGGGTTTTCTTTGAGACAGACGGTGACAAAATAACTGTCGTCAACAACTATCATACCAAGGGGTATGGTATCAAAATAACATTCGTTGTCTTCGATATTTAGAATAGGAATATCCACGATGATTAATAATATATTGTCTTCTTTTTCAATACGCGCTTTTTCTTCTTCGTCCAGGGGATCCCGCAGGAAATTGGGCTCGATGCCAAGTTCTTTTGAAACAAGCTGGATTTCAGGCTCAGTCGGGTTGACCAGGTTGACCCAACAGCCTTTTTCGAAAGTATCGAGTTCATGAAACTGCCCGTCTATTGAAGATTTGAATATATTAATCACCGGGAACACTCCTTTCTTGTGCTTATAAATCTATTTTGTTCAAAAATTGAAAAATGTTTTGTTCAAAAAGAAAAAAAACACCTTCCCGAAGAAGATGTTTACGATAAAACAAAAATGCATATCGCGACCACCTTCCTCGTCTGAGCTTTGGCACATACATAGCTAGAGTTCTACAACTCAGCCACATTAGGTAAAACCTTAATCCGGTAGTACCTGTTGACCCATTGGCGTCTCTCGACATTTCCGGGCAGTGGCGTATGGTCTATGCAGAAGCCTCACCTAACAAAGAATGGGGTTTTTGATTCTGTTTAAGTTAAGAAAATGAAAAACGGAAATCCTTTTTGCTGATTTTAGTATATGATGTAAGTTTTAAAATGTCAATGCAGACTTGTACTTTTACATTAAACCAGTTTTTTTAAGGTGAAACTGGAATTAACCAGCTAGTATAGTCTGCATCTCTTCCGGTCAATCTAATACTGTAAAAATTGAATAAGGTTTAAAAGGAAAATATTTAGCTGCATATACTTTAGTGTATGCAAGATTCACCTGAGCGGAAAGGGGTTGCTTGCGATGGTCAGCAGTGATGTATTTTGGAAGTTATTTGAAAATACCGGACACATTGGCGCTTATTTGCTATATAAAGATTATAGTAACGAAGAAATGGCGCTAACAGGCAATAATTCCGCGGAAACTCAGAATGTGGCAACGGGAGGCGAATATTGAAGGAAAAGGAATCCGCTTGCCCTTGTCGAATAGGTAACCCGTAGCTATACATTTATGAAAAGAAGTGGGACATGATGAGATTATATAAAACTGATGCTTTGGTGCTACGGGTCCGGGATTTTTCGGAAGCCGATAGGATAGTGACTTTATACACCTATAGCCGTGGAAAAGTGCAGGCTATAGCGAAAGGCAGCCGAAAAACAAAAAGTCGCAAAAGGGGAGCGGTCCAGCCTTTTACATACGGTAATTTCCTCCTTTATCAGGGACGTTCTCTGGATACGATAACCCAATGTGAACCCAAAGAATCGTTCAGTCACTTGCGGGAAGACCTTGTTAAACTGGCTTATTCCACTTATTTAACGGAATTGGTGGATGGTTTTACGGCCGAAGGAGAGCCGAATGAGCAGGTTTTTCTTTTATTGCTGACAACTTTTTACCTTTTGTTAAAAGATAATCCAGGCCTGTTGGTGCGGGCTTTTGAATTAAAGCTGTTAAATATTTTAGGATACTGCCCGCAGTTGGAGAGTTGTGTTCATTGTCACGGACCCGTGGCAGGCAATGCTGCGAAAGTCAGGTTCAGTTCCCGCCTTGGTGGGGTTTTATGTGATGAATGTTCCGGCCATGACCCATTTGCTACAACTATACAAATGGGCAGTCTAAAAACTATGCAACAATTGTTAAAATGGGATATTCGCCGGCTACAGGTTCTCAAAGTTCCTGAAGAAAGACAGCAAGAAATCGCGGCTATTTTGAGACATTATATCGATGAACGGATTGAGCGGAAGTTAAAATCAACTGTTTTCCTCGATACCGTTCTACAATAAATTCGGATGATTTGCACAAACTATAAAGCAGAAAGGAGGCTTTAAAATGACAGTGGACCTGGACTTGGAAAAGATAGATATTATTCGTGAAAGGTTAGACGTCTCTTACCGGGAAGCCAAAGAAGCTTTGGAAAAAACCAATGGTGATATTATTGAAGCTTTGGTTTTGCTGGAAGAACAGGCGAGCGAGAACTGGTCAGACCGCGCTCAGAAAAAAGGCGAAGAAGTGATAAACCAAATTAAAACCTATATAAAAAAGGGAACTGATACGAAGATAAAAGTCAAACAGGGTGACAAGACCTTGTTTGAAGTACCGGCTACCTTGGGGGCGCTGGGGGTGCTGGGGGCCTTGGCCAACACCCAGTTAGCTCTTGTTGCCGGTATAGGTACCATTGCGGCCATGGCTAACAAAGTAACTCTGGAACTGGAGAAAAATAGGAAAGATGACGAAAATAATTCAGACGAAGCAAAACCGGCCAATAACCCGACCAATGAATATATGGACGTCCGGCATTAAGTTGCCTGCTTGACTTTTAATATCTAATTTGCTAAAGTATTATCAAAATGGATAATGTTGCGTGATGAGGGAGAAAGTAGCCGTATGTTTACTGCCAAGAGAGCCGGTGGTGGTGGAAATCCGGCCAGAGGCATACGGGGAAAGGCGCTCCTGAACGGCAGGAGGAAAGGGCCCTGGCCTGAGTAAAGCCTGCAGAAAAGAAAGTGGGTCAATGTTTTTTTGGCCAAGCAGGGTGGAACCGCGGGAAATTCCTCTCGTCCCTGGCAATTTGCCGGGGATGGGAGGTTTTTTAATTGGCAATTGATAGTTGACAATTAACCATAACCCTGCAGCTTGTAGTCAATTATCAGTTATCAATTGTCAATTATAAACTTCAAAAAGGGGAGGTTTATATGAATTTTCAGGACATTATTTTAACTCTCAATAAGTTTTGGTCTGAACGCAACTGTATTATTCAACAGCCTTACGATGTTGAAAAAGGGGCAGGTACCATGAATCCCGCCACATTTTTACGGGTCCTGGGACCGGAACCGTGGAATGTGGCTTATGTAGAGCCATCCAGGCGGCCTACTGACGGGCGTTATGGGGATAACCCCAACCGCTTGCAACATTATTATCAATACCAGGTTATTTTGAAGCCGCACCCGGAAAATGTGGTGGAAATTTACCTGGATAGTTTGCGGGCCATTGGTATCAACCCCGAAGAACACGATATTAGATTTGTGGAAGACAACTGGGAATCCCCTACTTTGGGCGCTTGGGGGTTGGGCTGGGAAGTATGGCTTGACGGCATGGAAATCACTCAGTTTACATATTTTCAACAGTGCGGCGGCTTAGACTGCAAACCTGTCTGTGCTGAAATTACCTATGGCCTGGAGCGGTTGGCTACATTTATTCAAAAGAAAGACAGTGTCTTCGATATCATCTGGGTGGACGGAATAACTTACGGCGACGTTCACCACCAGGGAGAAGTTGAACACTCGCACTACAATTTTGAAATTGCCGACACTGACATGCTTTTTAACGCCTTTAACATGTTTGAAAAAGAGGCTGTCAGGGTAATTGAAAAAGGTTTTGTCCTGCCGGCCTATGATTATGTGTTGAAATGTTCCCACACCTTTAATTTATTAGACGCCCGGGGGGCCATCAGTGTTACTGAACGGCAAGGATATATCGCCAGAGTGAGAAACATGGCCAGGTTATGTGCGCAGGCATATGTCGAACAAAGGGAGAGGATGGGCTTTCCCTTATTGAAGAAAGGGGGAAAGTAAGTCATGGCCAAAGATTTTTTACTGGAAATCGGGACAGAAGAAATTCCGGCCAGATTTATGGATGATGCTTTGATGCAGCTTGGGGCCATAACGGGCGAATTGATAAAAGAATACAGGTTTAAGACGCCGGATGAAAAGGGAGCAGTGCAGGTATATGGAACTCCCAGGCGGTTGGTGGTAAGCATCAGCAATTTGGGGGAAACCCAGGAATCGGCAGAAAGCGAGGCTAAAGGTCCTTCCGTGAAAGCCGCCTATGACGAGCAGGGGCAGCCCACAAAAGCTGCTTTGGGCTTCGCCCGGAGCCAGGGTGTAGCAGTAGAAGACCTGGTAGTTAAAAATACGGGGGCCGGGGAATACGTCTTTGCAGTCAAAAGGGAAGAAGGCCGCAATGTGGCAGAATTGCTGCCGGAATTTTGCCTGCAGTTGATTAACGGGCTCAGTTTCCCCAAACCCATGCGCTGGGCTGATCATGAGATGCGCTTTGTGCGGCCTATCAGGTGGATTTTGGCTCTGTACGGGGAAGATGTTATTAATTTTCAGGTTGCCGGCACCGTAAGCGGCAGAACTACTAAGGGCCACCGTTTTTTAGGCAAAGGTGAGGCAGAAATTGCCAATCCTGCTGATTATTTTCGGCGGATAGAAAAGGAATTATTTGTTGTCATAGATCCTGAGGAAAGAAAGAGGCGGATAACCAGGGAGGTAGAAGCTTTAACCAAACAGGCGGGCGGTTATTTTAAGGAAGATGATGATTTTAGAGAACTCCTTGATGAAGTTGTTCACCTGGTAGAATATCCCGTTGCCTTGACAGGAAGTTTCGAACCTGATTTTCTGAAACTACCAAAAGAAGTGGTAGTTACGCCTATGCGAGAACACCAGCGGTATTTTCCCGTGGAAAAAGAGGATGGCCAGTTGCTGGACAAGTTTATCGCCATCAGTAATGGCATTAATAATGACCTGGTTAGGGAAGGCAATGAAAAAGTTCTCCGGGCCAGGTTAGCCGATGCAAAATTCTTCTATGACGAGGACTTAAAAGTACCCTTGGCCGAAAACGTGGACAAACTTAAGAAAATCGTTTTTCAGGAAAGCCTGGGTACTGTTTACGACAAGGTTGAACGAATTATCAAGCTGGGAACTTATCTCGCCGAAGCACTGCAAATTGATGGCGCTGTACAGGAAACCATTAAAAGGGCCGGCTACCTTTGCAAAGCTGACCTGGTAAGCAACATGGTATATGAATTTCCCGAACTGCAGGGGGTAATGGGTAAAGACTATGCCCGGCACAGCGGCGAAACCGATGCGGTAGCGGAAGCTATATTCGAACACTACCTGCCCAGGTTTGCCGGCGATATTTTACCGGAAGCAAAAGCAGGCCAGATATTGAGTATTGCCGATAAAATGGATACGGTAGTCGGGTGTTTCGCTGTCGGTATCCAGCCTACCGGTTCCCAGGACCCCTATGCACTGAGGCGCCAGGCATTGGGAATCTGTCATGTCATTCTTAATTCCGGCCTGCGGGTTTCTTTAAGCGCGTTGGTAAAACGGGCATATGACAATTATGAAGGAAAAATCGAAGCAAAATTAAATAAGGAGGAGACTGTTGCCGAAGTGCTGGAATTTTTCCGGCAGCGGATTAAGAATATCCTGGAAAACAAGGCCATCAGCTACGATGTAATTGAAGCTGTCCTGGCATCGGGTTACGATGATTTGATTGATACGGTCAATAGGGCAGAGGCGCTGACCAACCTGCGCAACCAGGAAATCTTTGATAAGTTGTTAAGGGCTTATAACCGGGTGGCAAATCTGGCTAATAAAGCCGAGACTGAAGATATTGAACCTGCACTATTAAAGGAAGAAGCCGAAAAAGCCCTTTATAAAGAATTTTTGACAGCTTCCGAAGAGTTTAGGACTTACCTGAAAGAAGGGCAGTACAGGCAGTTGTTTCAGCGGTTTGCTCTCCTTCAGCAGCCCATAGATAATTACTTTGAGCAAGTTATGGTAATGGTTGACGATGAACGGATTAAGAATAACCGGTTGGCGCTGTTAAAGCAGATTACTAACTTGATGCTGCCCATAGCCGACCTGACCAAAATTGTCCAGTAAATGACAAAGCGAGCCGTGAAGTTGGTTTTGTTCCACATGTTTGTAGGATATTAAGAGACCTTAGGGTTCCTTTTTACGCTTATATTTCAGTTGGCGTGTAGAGTCTAGCGGGTAAAGACGGATAAATCCGGCTAGCCCGCTTGAGGGAACCTTAAGGTCTTTTTTGAAAAATCGGTCTATGTCGGCAAATGGTTAAATACTATATTTTCTGGGTAAAAAATGTAGAACATTAGTACAAAAAGGCAGGACTTTTCTCAAATATCGCGTATAATTATATAGTATATTTGTTCTATTAGTATAACACATTGTCTTCAGGGAGGGTAGTGACTGAAGTGGAACTTACCAAACGCCAGGAACAAATCGTAGAAATAGTCAAGCAGGAAGGCCCTATTACCGGTAGACAAATTGCTGAAAAACTGTCCCTGATCAGGGCAACCTTACGCCCTGACCTAACCCTGTTGACTATGGCCGGCATTTTGGAAGCCCGGCCGCGGGTCGGTTATATTTTTACCGGGAAAACGATTAATAGTCTGGTTGCCCAGAGAATCAATAAAATTAAAGTAAAAGATGTTTGTTCTTTTCCTTTTGTTCTTGATGAGCAAGTCAGCATTTACGATGCTATTGTCAGCATGTTTATGGAAGATGTAGGGACATTGTTTATTACTAAAAATGGTTACCTGGAAGGGGTGGTTTCCAGAAAAGATCTTTTAAAAGCAACCATGGGTGGCATGGATGTTTCCAAAGTGCCGGTAATGGTTGTGATGACTAAGATGCCCAATGTAGTTACAATCAATCCTGATGACCCCATTTTGCTCGCTGCTCAGAAACTGGTGTCCAGGGAAATTGATGCCCTGCCCGTTGTGGAAGTGAAAACCCTGGCCAACGGCGAAGAAAAATTGCGGGTTACCGGCAGGATAACAAAAACAACTATTACCAAGCTCTTTGTTGAGTTAGGCGAAACCCGTTAGGAGGTGAAGGTGTCTCAACCGATACAATGCAGCCAAAAGTTTACGTGGTATCCGACTCGGTAGGAGAAACAGCAGAATTCGTTGTAAGAGCTGCGGCAAGCCAGTTCAACGGAGGAAATATTGATATAAGGACAATTCCCTATGTTAATAATGTCCATCATATCAAAGAGATTGTAGCTGAAGCCAAACAGGAGCCTGCAATAATTGCATATACACTGGTGCTCCCGGAACTTCGTGATGCACTTGTGCAGGAAACGGTAAACCTGGGTGTAACGGCTGTGGATATTATGGGGCCAATGGTGGAGGCCCTGGCCAATATGCTGGACAAAACGCCAAAGATGAAGCCGGGCCTTCTCCATAAGTTGGACAAAGAATATTTTCGGAAAGTCGAGGCCATAGAATTTGCCGTCAAATATGATGACGGAAAGGACCCCAGAGGGATAAATTATGCCGATGTGGTCATCATTGGGGTATCCCGGACCGGTAAAACCCCCTTATGCATGTATCTGGCACATAAAAGGGTGAAAGCTACCAATATTCCTCTGGTCCCGGAAGTGGCAGCTCCGGCCGATCTTTTTATCCTGCCTCCGAAGAAAGTAATTGGCTTAACGATTAAACCCGAACAGCTAAACGAAATCCGCCGTGAACGACTAAAGACCCTTGGGTTAAAATCCGGGGCCGATTATGCCAGCATGGAACGAATTTTAAAGGAACTGGACTATGCAGAAGAAATTATGCGTAAAATCAACTGTCCTATTATTGATGTTACTAACAAAGCCGTGGAAGAAACGGCCAGTAAAGTTTTAGAAATAGTTAATAAGGGGGATGGATATGGCAAATAAGAAGTATGTTTACCTGTTTAAAGAAGGCAAAGCGGATATGAGGGATTTGCTGGGAGGCAAGGGTGCCAACCTGGCGGAAATGACAAACATCGGTCTTCCCGTGCCACCGGGATTGACCATTACCACAGAGGCATGCAACGAATATTATGCCCAGGGGAAAAAGTGGCCTGAAGGATTGGAAGAAGAGCTTAAAGAAAAGTTGGCCAGCCTTGAGGAAATGGCCGGGAAAAAGTTTGGGGACGCCAAAAACCCGTTACTGGTATCCGTTCGTTCTGGGGCCAAGTTTTCGATGCCCGGTATGATGGATACCATTCTGAACCTGGGCCTCAATGAACAAACCTGCCAGGGTATGATCGAAGCCACTCAGAATGAACGCTTTGTTCTGGACTGCTACCGCAGATTTATCCAAATGTATAGCAACGTAGTTCTGGGTGTAGATCATTATAAATTTGAAAATGTTTTAGAAGCCCAAAAGGAGAAAAAAGGCGTTCAGTATGACACGGAACTGGATGCTGAAGACTTAAGAGCAATAGTTGCCGAATACAAGAATGTAGTTTTGAGAGAAACGGGAAAACCATTCCCCGAAGACCCCATGGAACAGTTATTCGGCGCTGTTACTGCCGTATTTGGCTCCTGGAACAACCAAAGGGCCATAGTTTACCGGAAGCTTAACGGTATCCCCGATGATCTGGGTACAGCCGTGAACGTTCAGCTAATGGTTTTCGGTAATATGGGTAATGACTGCGGTACCGGCGTCGCCTTTACCAGGAACCCGTCTACCGGTGAAAAAAAGCTTTACGGCGAGTATCTTATTAACGCGCAGGGCGAAGACGTAGTTGCCGGTATCAGAACTCCGCAGCCCATCAGCAAGTTGGAAGAGGAAATGCCAGAAATCTACCAACAGTTTCTTGATATCTGCAAGCTCCTCGAAAACCACTACAAGAACATGCAGGATATTGAGTTTACTATTGAAAGAGGCAAGTTGTACATATTACAGACCCGTCATGGAAAGAGGACAGCGCCGGCTGCTATCAAGATAGCGGTGGATATGGTAGAAGAAGGCCTTATTGATAAGAAAGAAGCTATCTTAAGAGTAGAGCCCGGTCAGTTAGACCAACTCCTCCACCGGAGAATTGACCCCAATGCCAAATTTGAAGTAATCGCTAAAGGATTACCTGCCTCTCCCGGCGCTGCCTGCGGCCAGGTAGTATTCGATGCTGACGAGGCCGAAAAATTGGGCCAGCAGGGCGTAAAAGTTGTGTTGGTACGGACCGAGACAACACCTGATGATATCCACGGCATTGTGGAAGCTCAGGGCGTATTGACCAGCCGTGGCGGTATGACCAGCCACGCAGCCGTTGTTGCCCGCGGTATGGGTAAACCTTGTGTATGCGGCTGTGAAGCAATCAAAATTAATTACGAAGGCAAATATTTTACTGTTGACGGTGTTACAGTTAAAGAGGGCGACGTAATTTCTATCGATGGCGCTACCGGCCAGGTCATTCTTGGTGAAGTGCCCATGATTGACCCGGAGATTTCCGGTGAATTCCAGAAACTGCTTTCCTGGGCCGATGAACTGAGAACCATGTCCGTAAGGGCTAATGCTGATACTCCAGAAGACGCAGCCAGGGCACGGGAATTTGGCGCTGAAGGTATCGGCCTCTGTCGTACCGAGCACATGTTTATGGCTCAGGATAGACTGCCTGTTGTTCAGCAGATGATTTTGGCCGAAACCCTGGAAGAAAGAAATGCCGCTCTGGAAAAATTACTGCCCATGCAGCAGGGAGATTTTTACGGCATTTTAAAGGCCATGGCAGGTTTCCCTGTTTATATCCGGTTGCTTGACCCACCACTGCATGAGTTCCTGCCCAACCAGGAAGAACTGGCCGTTGAGATCGCCGAGTTGAAATGTACTAATGGGGATCCCAAGGTTATTGCTGAAAAAGAAGAACTGCTCAAGAAAGTGCGTCAACTGCATGAGTTTAACCCCATGCTTGGGCACCGGGGCTGCCGTCTGGGTGTAACCTTCCCGGAAATTTATGCTATGCAGGTTCGCGCTATTTACCAGGCTACGGCGCAGTTAGTGAAGGAAGGTGTTGATGCTAAGCCGGAGGTTATGATCCCGCTGGTTATTCATGCCAACGAGCTCAGGATGCTGCGTGAACAGGCCGTTGAAATAGCCAAACAAGTACAGGAAGAAACAGGTGTTACTTTTGATATCCATGTAGGAACGATGATTGAGATGCCGAGAGCTGCCGTCACAGCCGATGAGATTGCGGAATTTGCTGATTTCTTCTCCTTTGGCACCAATGACCTGACTCAGACTACCCTGGGCTTTAGCCGGGACGATGCTGAAGGTAAGTTCCTGCAGGATTACCTGGCCAAGAAAATTCTTACCGATAACCCCTTTATTGTCCTCGACCAGGGCGGTGTGGGCAAATTGGTTAAAATGGGTACCGAACTCGGCCGGCAAGCCAACCCAAAACTCAAAGTGGGTATCTGCGGTGAACATGGAGGCGAGCCCAGTTCCATCGCCTTCTGTCACCGGGTAGGCATGGATTATGTCAGTTGTTCTCCGTTCCGCGTGCCTATTGCCCGTCTGGCAGCAGCCCAGGCAGCTGTAGGTGGCGAAAGTGCAGTCAGTACCAAATAAAGAAACCAAATTCAGGAATACAGGCTGCAATTAAGCAAAGGGTGGCGTTTTTGCCACCCTTAAATTCGTTTTTTGCAGTAGACTTTTTGAAAGGATTATGTTATAATTTTTAAGAACTTAAAATTGGATTTGTTTCAGGTGCCCTTATAAGGGATAATAGGGAAACAGGTGAAAATCCTGTACGGTCCCGCCACTGTGAATGGGGAGCAACCCAAAGAAGGCCACTCGATTTCCGGGGAAGGTTTGGGAAGCGTTGAGCCATGAGTCAGGAGACCTGCCTGGGACAAAGGTGCAGCGCCCTTCGGGAGAAAGGGAAGTACCGGATAAAGTTAACGGTTTTCCTGGTTTCTTTTGAGGCCAGGATTTTTATTTCTAAACCTGTTAAACCCATTTTCCATTTGGTAGAGAAATACTCTCTACCATTTTTTTTGCCGTTTTGTTAATTTTTTATGGAAACCGACCTATTTTTGTAATATAATTTTAATATAATCGTAAGGAAAAGCCTTTATCTTCCAAAAAAATTGGAGCTAGAGTGCAGAATATGAGAGACTGTGGCAAACCCTCCTTGGACAAATTATTGAAAAATCAGGAAGATTTTTGATGAGACTGTGGGGGAATTTTATGAAATCAGGCAGCGCTTTAACCTATAGGGTGATATTGTATACGGTTTTAGCCGCTGGGTTGATATTGGCGTCCATAGACTTTTACCGTAATTTTAACGGCCTTTGCACAGCTTGTACGGGCAGGTGCTCAGCGGTGTCTTTGTTGGCTATCATAATTCCTGTATTGTTTTTGGTGGGGTCAGGTAAAACATAAAAAAACCACTAAAGAGGGAAGTTTGAAAGGGGCTCAGTTCATACGTGAACGGCCCCTTCATTATTTTTCCTAACTGTCAAAAATGTGTTTTTTCCAGGGCCAGTTCACCTTCCAATTGATCGATAAACTGTTTTGCCGACCTGCCGGAGCGACCGTTGTGTAGCATGGACCACTGTATCGCCCGCTGCCTCAAAACAGCGGGGTCCAATGCGATGCTTCTCTGGATAGCCAGATTTTCCACTATTTCCAGGTAGGTTTTTTGGTCAGGAGCAGGGAATATCACCGTTATCCCGAAACGGTCCGACAATGACAGTTTCTCCTGCATCGTATCCTGAATCCTGATTTCCTCCGAATCCTTGTATACTGTAGAAACAGTCCTGTCGCTGAATTTTTCTTTTACCAAGTGGCGTCTGTTTGATGTGGCATAAATCAACACATTGGCCGGGCGTGCTTCCAGGCTTCCTTCCAAAATCGCTTTCAGGGCCAGGTATTCTGTTTCGGTTTCTTCAAAGGAAAGGTCATCGATAAATATAATAAATTTTTGCGGATGACGTTTCAGGACATCCAACAGGCTTGGTAGGTCAGACAACTGCTTTTTGGTCATTTCCACCAGCCGGAGGCCTTTTATGAAAAACTCGTTTAACAGGGCTTTGACCGTTGACGATTTGCCCGTGCCCCGGTCTCCGTATAATAAAATATTATTGGCCGGATAACCGGCAATAAATTGCCTGGTATTGTCAATAATTACCTTTCGTTCCGTTTTATATCCTACCAGATTATCCAGCCTGACGGGGTCCGGTTGGGGAATCCCCTTTAACTTTTTATCCTCTCCGGACCATTTGAAGGCAATATACTTGGCGAAAATTCCACAGCCTTTCTGCTGGTAAAAGTCTGCCAGTTTTTCCAGGCAGGATTCCCAAGCGGGAGTTTCCATAAACATGTTTTTTATTTGGTGGTTTTCCAGGTTAGTATTACTTGGTGGGTTTTGGCCCCCAAAGACGTGCCAGTCCGGGTATGCTGAATCTGAAGCAAATCCACAAGCCTTTTTAACAACAGATGTGGCGTAAAATAACTGCTGCAGCAGCTTCATGTCGTAACCGGCCGCTTTGATCAGGGAAGGACTCATATCTCTCAGGGACATTTTTTGGGCCTGCAGGGAAAAAGGGTTTTCATCAGTAATTATGAAATCAAGCAAAAAGTTCTGCCAGGCATCGCCCACACAGGGCTCTCCCGTTAACTCCGCGTCCCTGCACAGGGTATGCAGTAAAGTATGGTAAGCGGATACAATTTCCAGAGGCTCCACTTCCTTGGCTCTTAACAGGCTTAGGAGGTTGTATAACTGTGTACCGGCATCTGTTGTCAGGAGGTTCCGGTATAAAGATAAACCGGCAAAGGCTAACTGCAGTTGAAATAACTGGTTGTCCAATTGTTTGGATTCTTTTTTAGGCATAAAGGTTCCTCCACCATATGTTTTAGAAACGATTTGGTATATAATTTCGGCAAAAATTGCAAATTCCCTGCTACCTTTAACATCTGGTGGCGGAAGGGTGGGAGGGGTGACCCGGCTGCCCCGGAGCTTGGTGCTGGAGAATGGCGGCAGGGTAGGAGGGTGTCTCCGCTACCTGGGAGCTTGGTGCTGCAAACC
>NZ_LGTE01000040.1 GCF_001263415.1 Thermincola ferriacetica | reverse complement strand
GCGGGTCAGAGGCCAGCAGGTCAGAGGCCGGCAGGTCAGAGACCGGCAGGTCAGAGACCGCCTGGTCAGGCAGCGCGGCCGGCAGGTCAGGGGCCGAGGCCGGCAGGCCAGAGACTACCCGGTCCGGGTCCTCAAGCAACGCAACCCGTAGCTGCAGCGCCGGAACAAACGGTTCGTGGCGAGCAGCGGAAAGACCGGCAGAAAAACTGGGAGCGACCGCATAGAGTGAAAGAAAAGGAAAAGCTTGAACAAAAAGTTATGGCTCCCAAACAGAAAAAAGACAAAGCTGAGGTCCAAAAACCTGCCGGCAGTCAACCGCCCAAACAGGTTAAACCTATTGAAATCCATGGTGATACCATTTCGGTTAAAGATTTGGCCATGAAAATGAATAAGTCAGCCGGGGAATTGATTAAAAAGTTAATGGGCTTGGGCGTAATGGCCACTATCAATCAGGAAGTAGATGTAGAGACCGCTGAAATTTTGGCCAACGAGTTTGGATTTGAAGTTGACATAAAAGTTGACGAGTCTACTTATGATTTTATTGAGGAAATAGAGGATGACCCGGCAGATTTGGTTCCACGTCCCTGTGTGGTTACTGTAATGGGACATGTCGACCATGGTAAGACCTCTCTGTTGGATGCCATAAGGGAATCCAACGTAACTGCCAGTGAAGCCGGCGGTATTACTCAGCACATCGGAGCATACCAGGTTGTGCATGACGGCAAAAAAATTACGTTCCTGGATACTCCCGGCCATGAGGCTTTTACTGCCATGCGGGCCAGGGGAGCGCAAGTGACGGATATTGCCATCCTTGTTGTTGCCGCAGATGACGGTGTTATGCCTCAGACCGTGGAGGCCATTAACCATTCCAAGGCTGCAGAAGTACCTATAATTGTGGCTATCAATAAAATCGACAAACCTGATGCTCGACCGGAACGTGTTATGCAGGAACTGACCGAACACGGACTGGTTCCTGAGGAATGGGGAGGAGATACCATTTGTGTTCCGGTATCGGCTAAAACCCGTGAGGGTCTGGAAAACTTATTGGAAATGATTTTGTTAGTGGCTGAGGTCCAGGAATTAAAAGCTAACCCTAAACGGTTGGCCAAGGGTACCGTTATAGAGGCTGAGCTTGATAAAGGCCGCGGTCCTGTGGCTACTGTTTTGGTTCAGACAGGAACTTTAAAAATAGGTGATTCCATTGTGGCCGGAACAGCCCATGGCAAGGTACGTGCCATGATAGATGACAAGGGACGCAGGGTTAAAAAGGCCGGCCCTTCCACACCCGTGGAGGTGTTAGGACTTTCCGATGTTCCGCAGGCCGGAGATATTTTCCATGCCGTGAAGGACGATAAGACGGCCAAAACTATAAGTGAAAAAAGATTGGCCAAAAAACGGGAAGAAGAACTTAAGGCCACCACTAAAGTATCCCTCGACGATTTGTTTAAACAAATTCAGGAGGGTAATGTTAAGGAACTCAATATAATTATCAAAGCTGATGTCCAGGGGTCTATAGAGGCATTGAAGCAATCCCTTATGAAGCTAAGTACTGATGAAGTAAGGGTTAATGCCATTCATGGCGGTGTCGGCGCTATTACAGAGACCGATATCATGTTGGCCTCTGCTTCCAATGCAATTGTTATCGGTTTTAACGTCAGACCTGACGCTAATGCTCGCAAAGCGGCAGAAACAGAAAAAGTTGATATCCGTCTTTATCGGGTTATCTATAATGCAATAGAGGATGTCAAAGCCGCTATGCAGGGCCTACTCGATCCTGAGTTCAAGGAAGTCATTATCGGCAGGCTGGAAGTCAGGGCTATATTCAAGGTATCCAAGGTCGGTACAATTGCCGGGTGTTATGTAGCAGAGGGCAAAATCACCAGAAATGCCCAGGTTAGGGTTATCAGGGACAACATTGTTATCCATGAAGGAAACCTCGGTTCATTAAAACGCTTTAAAGATGATGTGAAAGAGGTATCGGAAGGCTACGAATGTGGCATTATGATAGAGAACTATAATGATATACAAGAGGGGGATGTCATCGAAGCCTTTATTATGGAAGAGGTTACACGGGAGCTATAAGTGGAGAAGAATTAGGTTTTGGGGGTGGCAAATATGTCAGGCCATCGGGCTTCCAGAGTAGCAGAAGCGATTAAAAAGGAAGTTACCCAAATGCTGGGCGGCGAAATAAAAGACCCCAGAATAGGTTTTGTCACCGTAACGGGTGTAGAAGTGTGTCCGGATTTGCGGCATGCGCGCATCTATATCAGTGTGTACGGTAGTGATGAAGAGAAGGCACAGACTTTGCAGGCATTAAATAAAGCCAAGGGTTTTGTCCGGTCCGAATTGGGGAAGCGGATCAGATTAAGATACACTCCGGAAGTAGAATTCCGGTTTGATGAATCGATTGAACGCGGAGCAAGGATTATGGAGCTTCTAAATCGGGTTCAGAAGGATGGAGGCAATGATGAACAATAACCTGGATCAAGTGGCGGAGGCCATACGGAAGGCTAAACATATAATTGTTTGCGGCCATGCTATGCCTGATGGGGATAGTATAGGGTCTACCTTGGCTATGGGATTGTTTCTGAAGTCTATGGACAAAAAAGTCACTATGTTGACCCCTGATCCTATACCCCAAATATATGGATTTCTTCCGCTGGTCCAGGAAATCAAACCTCCAGAAGAATTTCCTGATGACGCAGATACTGCGGTGATTCTCGATTGCACTGACTTAAACAGGGTAGGGGCATATTTGGCCGACCGTTTGAAAAAAGTGCCGGTGTTAATAAACATTGACCATCATATCAGTAATCAGGTTTATGGTACTTATAACTATATTGATGCGACGGCAGCGGCTACCGGAGAACAGGTTTACCGGTTAATTAACGTTTTCGATAAACCTGTAAACCAGGACTTGGCCACCTGCCTTTACGTAGCTTTGGTCATGGACACAGGTTCGTTCAGATATGAAAATACAACCGACAAAACACACATGATATGTGCTGAGCTGCTCAAAACAGGCATTAATGCAGCTTATATCAATACATGCCTGTTTGAAAACAAGGATGTGACAGGGTTACTCCTTTTGGGCAGGGCCTTATCAAGGCTAAAGGTTTCAGACTGCGGAAGGGTAGCCTGGATATCCATTCCTCTTCAACTGGCCCAGGAATTGGGCGCCAAAGATGAGCATGCAGAGGGTATCGTAAATTACCCCAGACAGGTTAGGGGAACAGTAGTTGGGTTGTTATTCAGGGAGATTGCTCCGAACAGGGTGAAAGTCGGATTCCGGTCGAAAGAAACAGTCGATGTCAACAAACTTGCTGCCTTCTTTGGCGGCGGAGGACATCCGAAGGCAGCCGGCTGCCAGATAGAAATGCCGCTCCAGGAAGCCGAAGAAAAAGTTCTTGCGGCAGTTCTTGCTCACATTGGAAATAGTCATTGTTGAGGAGGGACTTTTAAAAGTGGACGGTATTATTAACGTTTTGAAACCCCCAGGGATGACCTCCCATGATGTGGTATCTTTTTTGCGGAAAACTTTCCAGACACGCAAAGTAGGACATACCGGGACTCTAGACCCCGGTGTTCCCGGGGTTTTAGCTGTATGTATCGGCAAAGCCACCAGGGTAGCCGAATTTCTTACGGAAGGAACCAAAAGCTACCGCGGGATTATAAAATTTGGGATAACGACAACTACCCAGGACGGTTTTGGCGAGATTACTGAGGTAAAGGATGCTTCTTACCTGAAACAAAGTGATATAGCCGATTGTTTTAAAAAGTTTATTGGTGTTATTGAGCAGGTTCCGCCCATGGTATCGGCGGTAAAAATCGGTGGCAGGAAACTGTACGAATTGGCCCGGCAGGGGAAAGAAATAGTTCGTCCGCCGCGGACAGTAGTTATTCACTCTCTGATTATTAAAAGGTTTGCGAATTTAGGTAGCGCCCATCCGGAAGTAATGTTTGACGTTACCTGTTCCAAAGGGACTTATGTAAGGACTCTATGCCATGATATCGGACAGGCTCTTGGCTGCGGAGCATATATGAGCTACCTGATTCGCACATCTTCCGGCCCCTTTAAGTTAATGGATGCGTACACCCTGGAAGAAATTGATGAACTTGCCCGGAAACAAGAGGTCCTTAAAGCCTTGCAGCCTATAGACAGTGCTTTGATAGGCTTTCCGGTGATTCTGGTGCGTGAGAGCGCTGTAAAAGCAGTTATTAACGGGAATAAAATTTATCCCTCAGGACTTGTGACCGAACCGGGTGAAATCGCGCAGGGCTGTTTGGTCAGGTTGCAGGACAAAAATGGGAGTTTACTGGCAGTAGCAGAAGCAAAGGTTGAAAAATTGGGAGACAGGAAAAGAAGGGTTTTTCAGCCGATTAAGGTTTTTGGTTAGAGGGGAGAAACCATGGAAGTATATTACGACATAAGAGACGTGAAAAATTATCCCAATCCGGTGGTGGCGCTTGGTAATTTTGACGGTGTCCACCTGGGACACCGGGAGTTGGTCAGAAGAACGAGAAAGATGGCTGACGAAATTTCCGGAACCCCAGTTGTATTTACTTTTGATCCCCACCCTCTAAAGGTTTTGCTACCTGATAGTTATCCACCTTTGTTATTACCGAAGGAAGAAAAAATAAGAATGATGGCTGAATTGGGGATTGCCGTGATGGTCATAGCCGGTTTTTCCGGGCGGATGGCTAATCTGGAACCTGCTGACTTTATGAAAAAAATATTGGTCGAAGGTGTAGGAGCGAAAGGAATTATTGTAGGATATAATTTTTCTTTTGGTAAAGGCGGTAAAGGGACACCGGAACTTTTAAGAGAGTATGCTCCGGAAGGAAATTACAGAGTTGATGTGGTTCCGCCGGTAACTGTGGACGGCGTTGAAGTGAGCAGTACTTTGATTAGGCAGTTGCTGCTTCGCGGCGAGGTTACTGAAGCCAGAAAATATTTGGGTTATTTTCCCTATGTGAGGGGTAAAGTCGTTTATGGGGTACAACTGGGACGGAAAATAGGTTTTCCGACAGCCAACCTTGATCTGAACCATGAAATCCTGGTTCCGGCCAAAGGAGTATATGCTGTCCGGGTTTCCGGTCTTGGGGAGAAGCATTGCGGTGTTGCCAATATCGGCAATAAACCAACGTTGAAAAAGGAAAATCCCGTAAATTTAGAGGTACACATATTTGATTTCGATGGCAATCTTTACGGCCACGAGATTAAAGTGGAGTTTGTTGCGCGCCTGCGTGCCGAAAAGTCTTTTCGGGACTTAGAGGAACTGACCCGGCAGATTTGTATTGATGCTGGTCTGGCAAGGAGAATCCTTAATCACGTTCCTGAGAATAAATGACATGTTGGGTAAATATAATTTTAGAAAGAAATTTATTATCGGGCACTTTTTTACGGCTGGAGCACAATTGCTTTATTTACAATAATGTGATTGTATGCTAAAATATTACGGTAACGTCCCGGTAGGAAAGGAGACGTTGACATGGCCTTGCCGGATTCCGCATATTGTGAACAGGATGTTCAGAAGTTTGTCAAGGATATTGCGGAGATTCTTTTCAGCGAGGAATTTAATGCCCTACGGCATGAGTTGGAAAACCACTATTTTAATGCCAATATAGAAAACGCTTTTATCGCGGCATTTCAGGATGCCCTGTTTGCCATATTGGCTCAGGAAGACAAAATATTTATATATCCAAAAGGATATGAGAAGTAGGTAAAAGGGATATCTGGATGCGGGTTATCATTACCGAGCATGCGCGCAAACGGTTAAAAGATGTGCGCCAGGAAAAGATAACTTACGCGGACATAATTAATGCAGCCAGGGAAATACCGGGCTGTATTCCGACCGCTACCAGATTTAAAGGATTTTTTGCCAAATCAGGAAGAATTTTTGATATTGTTGCCAAAGATATTTCTTCAGGGCGATTAGTAATTACAGTGATAGGAAAATAACAGTGATAATTATCCGGTGTAGAACCGGTTAATTATAGACAAGAACCATTGGCTAGGTTTATTCGTTTCCTCGGCGGTATACTTGGCTAATGGCGATTTATAAAAAAAGAGGAGGTGAAGATTATGGCGCTGTTATCGGAGCAGAAAAAGGAGATTATTAATAAGTACAAGCTGCATGAGGCTGATACGGGTTCTCCGGAAGTGCAGATTGCCATCCTTACCGAAAGGATTAATTATCTCACTGAACACCTGCAGCAACATAAAAAGGACCACCATTCCAGGAGAGGCTTACTGAAAATGGTTGGTCAAAGGAGAGCTTTGTTGAATTACTTAAAGAAAAAAGATTTTGACCGGTACCGTAACATAATCGAGAAACTTGGTTTAAGACGGTAATAAAAAGCGGGGTAATACCCGCTTTTTGTTGTACAATTTCACGGCTGGCAGGACTGAGCAGAATACCTTTTTAAAAGGTGGAAAAAGCGGTTATTTTTTATGCAATGCAGGAAATACTAGGATATATGTCGAACTACAATTTGTTGGCATGTATTTCAAGAGGAGGTTATGACTTTAATATTATGGATTCTAGCCCAGTAATTATACGTAGTTTCCCTATTGGCGGCCGGGAAATGGTAATTGAAACCGGTAGGATGGCCAAGCAAGCGACAGGTGCAGTATTTTGCCGCTATGGTGACACTGCCGTTTTAGTTACAGCAACGTGTTCGCCTGAGCCCCGGGAGGGAATAGACTTCTTTCCTTTAACGGTTGATTACGAGGAACGTCTTTATGCTGTTGGGAAAATTCCGGGAGGGTTTATCAAAAGGGAAGGACGGCCCAGCGAAAAGGCTATTTTGTCCAGCCGGCTGATTGACAGGCCTATCCGCCCCTTGTTTCCAAAGGGTTACAGGAATGATGTACATATTGTAGCCACCGTTCTGTCTGTTGACCAGGACAATGCTCCTGATGTGACAGCTATTAATGGAGCTTCGGCTGCCCTTATGATATCCGGCATTCCGTTTCTTGGACCTATTGGAGCGGTAGTTGTCGGACGGGTTGACGGCAAATTCATTATTAACCCGACAATTGCCCAGGCGGAAGTAAGCGATATGCATCTAACGGTAGCCGGTACCAAAGACGCAGTTATTATGGTGGAAGCGGGCGCCAAGGAGGTTCCTGAAGAAGTTATCCTGGAAG
Organism: Thermincola ferriacetica; assembly: GCF_001263415.1. NCBI lineage: Bacteria > Bacillati > Bacillota > Clostridia > Eubacteriales > Thermincolaceae > Thermincola > Thermincola carboxydiphila. The sequence continues at coordinate 7,053 of NZ_LGTE01000040.1, read as the reverse complement.
CTATTTCTTACGGACATGAGGAAATCAAAAAAATTGTATCATTCCTCGAGGATTTCACCCGGGAATGTCTGGATGCCGGTGTTGCCAAACCACGCCAAGAGCCGGTATTATTTCTGCTGGATGAAGAAATCGAGAAACAGGTCCGTGAATATGCTTACGATAAAATGTTTGACACCTTAAAAGAGTGTATCGAAAAACGTTTCCCCAAAAAGCAACGGGAAGATTTCATAGAGAACGCCAAAGAGGAAATCAAAACATACTTTGCGGAAAAAGTCTTTCCCGAAGATGAAGCCGCTTTAAAACATGTGGCTGACGCCGTTAATAAACTGGAAAAAGAGATAATGCGCAAGTTTATCATTCAGGACAGAGTCAGGATAGACGGTCGTAAACTGGACGAGGTGCGTCCCATCGAATGTCATGTGGGGATTCTACCAAGGACCCATGGGTCGGGCCTTTTTACCAGGGGCCAGACTCAGGTTTTGACCGTAACAACGCTGGGAGCTGTCGGTGATGAGCAGATTTTGGACGGGCTTGGGGTGGAAGAATCTAAACGCTATATGCACCACTATAATTTTCCACCTTACAGTGTGGGAGAAGCCCGTTTCATGCGCGGCCCCGGACGGCGTGAAATTGGTCACGGAGCCCTGGCTGAAAGAGCGCTGGAACCAATGATTCCATCGGAAGATGAGTTTCCTTATACCATCAGGTTAGTATCCGAGGTGTTGGAATCAAACGGGTCTTCTTCTATGGGTAGTGTTTGTGGGTCTACCCTTTCACTGATGGATGCCGGCGTACCTATCAAACGTCCTGTATCCGGAGTGGCCATGGGGTTAATCAAAGAGGAAGATACCTTCGCCGTGTTGACTGACATCCAGGGTATGGAAGATCACTTAGGCGACATGGATTTCAAAGTGGCCGGAACTGAAAAAGGTGTTACGGCTATTCAGATGGACATCAAAATTGCCGGGATCAGCAAGGAAATCTTGCAGGTTGCTTTGACACAGGCCAGGGAAGGCAGAATGCATATATTGTCTAAAATGCTTGAAGTAATTGATAAGCCAAGGCCTGAAATTTCACCTTATGCCCCGCGTATCATTACCTTTACCATTGATCCCGAGAAGATAAGAAATGTTATCGGTCCGGGCGGCAAAACGATTAAAAAGATTATTGATGAAACGGGTGTAAAAATTGACATTGAAGATGACGGCCGTGTATTCATTGCCGCCGTTGACGAGGAAGCCGGCCGAAGGGCACGGGAAATAATAGACAAACTTACTGCCGATGTGGAAGTCGGTAAAATGTACCTAGGAAGGGTAGTAAAGATTATGGATTTTGGCGCCTTTGTAGAGGTGCTGCCCGGCAAGGAAGGCCTCGTTCATATATCTCAGTTAGCCGAACAAAGGGTAGGCAAGGTGGAAGATGTTGTATCCGTTGGTGATGAGATAATGGTTAAAGTAACCAAGATTGATGAACAGGGCAGAATAAACCTGTCCAGGAAAGAAGCCCTGAAAGCGCAACAGCAGACTGAAAGTTAAAGAAAAACATAAACCGGTTCCGGTTTATGTTTTTTGCCGTTTAATGAAGTCCGATGGGGCGCCGTTTAAAACAGGCTTAACCTGATAAGTGCTTGATGAGTCTGTAACGAGTGGAGGAAGAGTTATGAGAATAGGTATGCATGTAAAAATTGGCCAGGGCCTGCCGGAAGCGGTCAAATCGGCCGTTTCATACGGATGTAATACTTTTCAGATGTTTTCAAGAAGCCCAAGAGGAGGTAAGGCGCGCCCTTTTACTGAGGAAGAGCTCAATGAGTTTCATAGGTTAGTAACGGAAAATAAGATTTTCCCTGTAATAGTACATATGCCTTATATTTTAAACCTGGCTAACCCCGATGAAGAAATGCACAAATATGCTGTCCGGCTCATCCTGGAAGATCTGGAACGTGCCGATCAACTGCAGGCGCAGTACTTGGTACTGCACGTCGGCTCTCACCGGGGAACCGGAGAGGAAATAGGTTTGCGGCAGATGGTAAATGGTTTGGCAGAAATAATCAACAACTATGCCGGCCAGGTGACCATTTTGCTAGAGAATACTGCCGGCGCAGGCCATGAGTTAGGCTACCGATTCGAGCATTTGGCGTGGATCATGGAAAGACTGAAAACAGATAAAGTGGCCGTTTGTTTTGATACTTGCCATGCTTTTGGCGCCGGTTATAACCTGGTTACGGAGGAAGCTGTGCAAAAAACTTTACAGGATTTTGACAGCGTTATTGGTCTGCATTTGCTTAAAGTTATTCATGCAAATGATTCCGCCTACCCGCTTGGGTCAAAAAAGGACAGGCATGCCCACATTGGCAAGGGCCTTATTGGCCCCGAAGGCTTTCGGACGCTGTTGCATGACCAAAGACTTCATGAGGTGCCGTTTATTCTGGAGACTCCTGTAGATAAAGAAGGTGATTGGGTAAGCAACTTGAAGACCTTGCGGTCATTGGCAGAATAAACAAACATTACCGCAATCATACAATAGCCTTTATTTAGTTGATTTTATAAGTTTTTTACTGCATTTTGCGGTTTTTTTTTATTTGTTGCGGTATTTTGCGTACCTAATATGTTTTAAAAAGTTTTGTGCAGTTGCTTAAAGTTCTTAATTCCGTTATAATCGGAAAAGTATTAGAGCCCCCTTGAATTTGTCCTTCACGGAAGGAGAAAGGAGAGGAGACTGTATGACGGATAAGGATTTTAAGCTTTTTTTCACATTCAGATCAAGCAGAGAATTCTTAATTGGTTTGAAAAATGTTTGCAAAAACTTTTTACAAAATGAGTTTTTGCCATTTTGGAAAAAGGCTAAAATGGTTTTAAAAGCGAAAATGTTTTCATTAGAAAAAGGTTGTAAGAATTTGTCAGAAAAAATAAACAATAATTATTTGGAAAAATATCTAAAGGTTCTCTTTATCTTGGGTATCATTGTTTCCATGATGTTTGCCACTGTTGTTCCAGGTTTTGACAGCCAGAAAGGATTAAACAGAATTCTGAGTTTCGGAAAAATGGGGTCTGACGTAAGGTGGGTTCAGCACAAACTCAACGAACAAGGTTTTCAGGTTGGAGCTGTGGATGGGATTTATGGCTTCACCACCTTAAACCGGGTCAAAGAGTTTCAGAAAAAGAACAACCTGGCCGTTACGGGTACTGTAGATGAAAAAACCTTTGCCCGGTTAAACGGTACCGGCGAGGACAATGGCAGAAAACAGCACGTTGGTAGGAATAGTTTCGGTGTAAAACTTTCGGAGAAAGATCTGCTGCTATTGGCCAGGGCTGTAAACGGCGAGGCCAGAGGAGAACCTTTTGAAGGACAGGTTGCCGTCGCAGCTGTAATTCTAAACAGGGTAGAATCTCCCCAGTTTCCCAAGTCCGTCCCCGGTGTAATATTTCAGAGGGGCGCCTTTGATGCTGTTGAGGACGGTCAAATATGGTTACAACCGTCAAGGGAGGCTATCCGTGCTGCTTATGTAGCTGCTCAGGGTAAGGACAACACAGGGGGTGCTCTCTATTATTTCAATCCTGCGAAATCCACCAGCAGGTGGATATGGACCAGGCCACAAATTAAACAAATTGGCAACCACATTTTTGCCAAGTAGACTCTTCCTTTCCCCAGGGGCTGCCCAACCAATTTTGGGCAGTCCTTGTTTCTTTTGCAAAGTAAATGGTCCAAATTCCCACGAGGAAAGTTGTTGAAACATGTCTAAATGTATAACCATACCCCGCCAATACAAGGAGGTGTTAACATAATTAACAATTAAAGTAATATATGGGAGGGAAGTAATGAGAAGTAGTAGAAGAATCATTATTGCAACTATTCTGTGTATCATTTTTGTGCTTGTATTCACAACCTCGAGTTTTGTTGCCGGAGCGGAACCTGCTGACGTATATTACAAGGTTCAGCCTGGTGATTTTCTATGGCTGATTGGCTGGAAGTTTGAATCTCCTGTGGAAGCAATTATGAGCGCCAATAAACTTACGTCTACCCAGATAGTGCCGGGTCAAGTCTTAAAAATTCCCAAATCCACGGGCTATGTACGGGAAGCGCCTAAATCAGCCGCTTACACGGTTGGGTCAGGCGATAGCCTTTACCTGATTAGCCGGCGATTTGGCATTGGCATAAGTGAAATAATGGCAGCCAATGGGTTGAAGAGTTCTACCATCTATGTGGGTCAGTCACTTAAACTTCCTGTACCCGCTCAGGCGCGATATACCGTACAAAATGGGGATACCCTCTACTTAATTGCCAAAGAATTTAACGCTAACATTGAGATGTTGAAGCTGGTAAACAAAATGAAATCTGATTTGCTATGGGTGGGGCAGGTTTTGTTTGTACCTGAAAAGGCGCAGGTTCCGGTTAGTCCTCAGGATATCGAGATACCGAACGAAACTAAAGAACCTCAGGTTCCGGCGCCAGCAGAACCACCTAAACCGCCTATCCCTTATGGCGGACAGTGGGGGATAATACCGGAGGGAGTAGTTTTATACCATACCAAAGCCGGCGACAACCTTTGGCTGCTAGCCCAACGCTTCGGTACCACGGAAGCTGCAATTACGGCTACCAATCACCTACATACAGACTTGCTCATGGTCAACCAACCCCTGTTTATTCCGCAGAACAGCGATCAACCCGTTACGATTCCGTACCCCGAAGCGAACCGAAAAGAAGGCTATGGGGAGCTTATGGATTGGGAATACGTTTCCTGGGTATTTGATACCCACAACGTAGCCACATTGAAAGACCTCGATACAGGCAAGAGTTTTCGAGTTCGCCGGTTGGGCGGTTCAAACCATGCCGATGTAGAACCTTTGACCGCCGCCGATACGGAAATTATGAAGGAAATCTACGGCGGACAATGGAGTTGGAACAGAAGAGCTGTACTGGTTTACGTAGATGATAAGGTGATTGCAGGTTCCATGGCCGGTATGCCCCACAGTATTCAAACCATAGCAGATAACGATTTTCCAGGACATTTTGACCTGCATTTTTTAAACAGCAGAACGCACAATAGCAACACAATTGATACCAAGCACCAGGAAATGGTGCAGAAGGCGGCGGGGAATTAATTTAGTACATTCAAGTGTTTCCGCACTGGGAAATGTTATTTGGAAAAATATATTGTTTGCTATATGGCCCAAATCACCGACCCGATGAATGCCATCCATGGGTCACAGTCGCTACGACCCACCTTGGACTTCGCCGGTGATTTGGGCCATTCCGGTTGTTTTAGCTTTGGCAATAGCTGGGAGTGGACAGGAATACTATAACTACCTGAATATGTCTGTACATCCATATGTTAATCAGAAATATTAATAATAGGAACAATTAGAGCGTCTTTGCCAGCCTTTCTTTGGCAATTTATACTTGATTTAAAAGATTAAGCCAAAGAAAGGGGAGGGGAAAAATTTTTATACCAAAGCGGATTTGTGTTGTGCTATTTGCACTGAGCATTTTTATGATTTTTGAGAGCCAAAGACTTTTAGCTTTTGCCCAGCAATATGATAACATAACGGTAAAAGAAAAAAATGCTGTGGACAAGCTGTCGGCTGTCAGGCCTGTTATCGGGCCTACCAAATTTGACAGGGTTAAAAAGATTTATTGGGAAAAAGTAAAATCTGCATATTTTGAAAGGGTTGGTTATTATGCTGAAGACTGGCCCGGTGATACAGGGTCTCTGCGATCGATTGAAAAATATGGCCAGTATATGACTGCAGTAGTTCCTTTTGCATATCGAGTGGATAAATACGGTAATCTTAGCGGACAGTTAACCGGTAATTTGTTGCGGGCTGCTAATGAAAAAAGGCTAAATGTATTAGTACTGGTACATAACTTTAACAATAACGGCTTTGACCGGCAATTGATTAGTGCTGTACTTAACGATAGCAAAGCGCGTAACAATCTGATTGCAAACATTTTAAAACTAATCAGGGAAAAGACATTGGCCGGTGTCAATATCGATTTTGAAAATATCAGCCCCAGTGAAAGAAATAAGTTTAATGATTTTCTTAAGCTGCTGAAGGATAAGCTCCGGGCGGAAGGGTACCTGCTAACGGTTTCCGTACCGGCCAAGACCTGGGATAATAAGCAAGACGCTTGGAGCGGCGGTTTTGATTACCGGTTCATTGGCAGCGTGGCCGATAGGGTAATGTTAATGACTTATGATGAGCACTGGTTCGGTGGGTCACCGGGGCCTATTGCTTCTCTTCCCTGGGTAGAAAATGTTCTTAAATTTGCAACAAGCCAGATTCCCAAGGATAAGTTATTGTTGGGTATAGGAACCTATGGCTATGACTGGGGACAAAAAGGAAAAGGCAGAACCGTATCTTCGAGCAAAGCTTTGCAACTGGCCAAGCAACACGGGGCTAAAATACAATGGGATGCCAAGGCCCAGGTACCCTATTTTTATTATTGGACAAGCGGTGAAAAACGCACCGTCTGGTTTGAAAGTACCCAAAGTGCTGCTTTGAAGGCCCAATTGGTGAAAAAATATGATGTCGGAGGTATTGCTGTGTGGAGACTCGGCTTCGAAGATGGAGCTTTTTGGGAAACCATGAGCAGCAAGCTGGCCCGATAAAATAAACTCCACTTAAAATCGACCTTCTCAACAGCTTAGGGGAGAGGTGTTTATTATACCTCTTCAGGCAAAGGTTATTCTAAAAAATTCGGGGAAGTTAAATTTTTTCCGGAGCGGGGCTTTAAGGGTGGGTGTGGTGGCTGGGCTACCCCGGAGCTTGGTGCTGAAGAATGACGGCAGGGTGGGAGGGTTTCTCTGCTACCTGGGAGCTTGGTGCTGCAAACCCTGGCCGGGCAGGCAGCGTTCCCGAACTCGATGGCTCATGTTGCATTTCTAATAAGTCAGGCCGCCTCCCGTCCGGACACGCAATCTGCGTTGAGCGCCGGACTTCCCGGCGGCCTTCGCCATCTGCAAACATGCGGGAACTTCCTGCCTGCCCGGCTGCGGTTTTGCGGGCGCAGTCGCTCCCAAACGGTAGCCGGAGAACCCGGCTCACCCCTCCAATT
>NZ_LGTE01000039.1 GCF_001263415.1 Thermincola ferriacetica | reverse complement strand
CGGCGATTTGGCCGGGTTCAGTGATTTCAACCGAACGGAGTTTACACTGTCTCCGCCCGTAACCTTGGAGCAACGGTTGTTTACCACCATAGCGGAACTCACGGCTGTGGTTTTGCAGCATCAAGCTCCCTGGTAGCGGAGAGCCCACCCACCCTTCCCTCTCCTTCAATCAGACAATATATACGATGAGGACGTGATGTCTTTGTCTTCAATCTGACAGGTTCGGTCATCACCGAACCCATTTCAGCTTTTCCCATAATTGCGGGGTACATAAATCCTTTAAAAAAACCTCATCATAAGAACGTTTTCCTTCAAATGGAGTAGGCAACCAGTCATCTTCGTGCAAATCCAGGTCTATAGCTTCATCAATCTTAGGCTCTATAATCCCCTGGCGGACCATTTTTAACCAATCACGAACCAGTTGGTCTTCGCCGGTATTTACCACAACTTCCCTCAAACGAGCCGCTCGCCTGGAGGAAGGACAGCAAATGTATGTTTGGCAAACCAGCGGCCTCACCTGATACTGGCAGCACAGTCTGCTGTCGGGCGAATTCAGCCGGCAAATACCATCGGGCCCCAGTTGCAATGTTATATCTACTGCCCGGCCGTGAACGTAAATGTAAATGTATTTCGCAAAAAGCTCCTCTAGTGGGATAACCGACGATAACTTAACCACATCTATTGATGTTAGAGGTATACGTTCCTGGCAGCAAACATTGCAAGCCATACAAGTACCCGCCTGGGCCTTTTCATGCCGGGGCCTGGCAATACCGCTTTCCTCAATGAATAAGTTGATTGCCGCAAGGTAATCGGCTACTGTGGCATCCTCTGAGAGAATTAGCACATCATAGCCCTGTTTGTTTTTCTCGGACCGTACTTCTACTTTCATCGATATTGCCTCTCACTGTGTTGCATTGGATACTACCCCCCTAAGCTGTCAATCAAGCAGTATCATGCATTTTTCTCAAACAAATCCAGGCCTTCGCCAATTATCTTCTGAATATCAGCCATCAACCTGCCGAATTTAAACTCTGCCTCCAGGTAGCTCTTAATTTTTTGATTGGCTGTAATAATCTCCTGCATTTTATGCAGGGCTTCCATTTTATCTGCCGGAGGCTTCTGCCCCAGCAGGCGGGCCTTTTCCACTTCCATCTGCCGGTTACGAAAATCGGTCAAAATTTTCTTGGCTTCCGCATCGCCGTCAATCAACTTTTTCGCCCTGGCAAATTCCTTATAATATTCATTTTCTTTGATAGCTCTCGCCAGGTTATGAGCCAGGTCATAAACGTTCAAACCGCAGCCCTCCTCTTCATAAAATTAATTGCTCTATAGAATCTATTCAGCGGTATTCATATAATATTCCAGCATATTGGCCAGTACAACAGTGGCTTCCGCCCGGGTAGCAGTATCCTGCGGACGGAATAAATTATTGCTCCCTTTTAACAGACCGGCAACCTTGGTATTCCGTATTGCCTGGACAGCCCAGGCAGGTATTTTGCCGGCGTCAGCATAAGCAGACGGCTGTTTGCTGTCGGGAAGTTGGAGGCATTTATTAATGATGACAGCCATTTCAGCCCGGTTAATCATTTTATCCGGCTGGAACCGTCCATCAGCATATCCGGCTACGATTCCCCTCTCAACAGCGGCGGCAACAGCTCCCCGGGCCCAGACAGGAATACTGTCTTTAAATTGCAGGTTCTCATTATTAGCTGACCAGCCAAACAGGTTGGAAAGGAGCACCACAAACTCCGCCCTGGTGACCCCCTTTTGAGGCAGGAAACGGTTGCCCGGAAAACCGGAAACAAGACCTTTAGCAGCCATTTGTTCTATCTGTCCCTTGGCCCAGGAGTTATTTATATCATTAAATACCGGAACGGGCCGAACATCCTGCAACAGCGCAAAAAGCCCCATTTGCTCCGATTTGGCCGTAACAATACGCCTGTCTTTATCAACTTTTTGTGGCACCTGGGTCCATTTTTGGGAGCCCGGGTTCCATTTCATCAGGCGTATCCTGTTAATATCGGCGTTTCCTGTATATTTTACAGATAATGTATAAGGTTTTGCCCTTTGAGCTCCCGTGTTGGAGAGTGATTCCCCGGTAATTTCAAAAGCAGGCAGTACCGGATTGAATCCGGGAGTTGCCATATCAAGAGACCATTTTTCAGACATGGACACCTGCCGTATGGGAAGCGCATTGGCCGGGATGCTGATTTCTACATTATCCCCCAGTTTTCCTTTTGCAACAGACCCAGGCTTAATATCAATGAAAACCGATTTCGGTTCAGGGGCCTGTGCCGATAAATCCTGAGCCGTCACAGGCATCAGCAAGGTTAGTTCATCCAGGGCTATAAACCCTTTGTTCAGACGGTTTTTATCAGTTTCCACCACATAAATGGAAGACAACTTAACGGGATATTTTATATCGGCAGGGAATTTTCCGGTTACATGTTTCCACCCCTGCCAATTGACGTTTTTCGCCAAATCAACCAGTTTTTCCTCACCATTTGCATCAACCAGTTTTGCCCTGAGCCAGTGGTTGTTGCCACCGTTTCCGTAAACCCAGACACCCAGCCCCAGGGGATGGCCCGGCAGAGGCAGGCCGTCGCCGAATCTCCCATAAGCAGCCGCTGTCGTTCCTGCCTTAGTTAAATCATATTCCAATATACCGGCTCCTGTTCCTCTGAAAACGGGTTCACCGGGAACTGCCGCCCGGAATTTCCCCGTAACTCCCGCCGGATATCCGGCAAATCTGTAAGCTTGAAATGTCTCCAAGCCGGAATAAGGTTTTTCTGCAGCTCCTATACGGACAGGAACCACAGCTTTCACCCCATCAACAACAGCCGTCAATTGTCCGGTTCCTTTGGTCCCGGCGGCTACAAAGGATTCGCCCACTACCTGACCTACCTCGCCCTGAACTTCCCACTGGACCTCGCTAGCCTTGACATTAAACCTGATCCCGTTCTTGGCCGTAACCACCAAAGACAATGCAACGCTATCGTTTTCATTTAATTCTATGGCCTTCGGGAATACCTCCACCTTCGCAATATCGGCGGCGCCTAGGATATGAATATCATAAGCCTGCTCCACTCCGTTCATGGAAGCAATTACCTTAGCATCACCGCTCTTATGGGCAGTCAGGACATTACCCTCAAATGTACCTAAATCCGGCTCAACCCGCCATGTAATCTGGGAAGGTTCCACCTTATAGGGGTTGTAGTGTTCATCGTAACCTTTTGCTGAATACGACCTGGTTGTTCCCACCAAAAGATACCTGTCTCCGATTATCTTTAAACCCTTGAATTCCCCGGCCGGGGCGGTGGAAAAAATACCAATTCCCGTGGGCACTGCCCGCTGACTCGTGTATACAGGCTTGTTAATAAGGGAAATAGAATTATCACCCAACAGTCTTGCAGCCATGGTAGAAGAACCGCCGCCGTCAAGGTTTATAGCCTGCCAGCAGCCAAGGGAGGCCATAAAATCAGCCAGTTCCTCCTGGGTCATTCCCCTGGAACCATTACCTCCGTCGACAACCACCAGGTACATGGTCTTGCGGTCCTGGGTGTAACCGATACTGGTCCGGGCCCTTTTACCGGTTATATTCTGGGTAAACCAGCTCCGTTTGCCATAGTTGACAAGCATGGCTTGTCCACCTACGGCAGCCTGAAGATTTTCTCCTTCGGGAGTAATGCGGTAGCTCACGGAAACCCCCGTTCCCGGCTTGAGGTTTTCCTTTACCCATGCGGCTGCTTTACCGTTAGCCGACAGCACGTACCCGTTTTGGGGTATGGTCACACCCGCCATATTGGTGCGGACTTCTTTCACTACATCGTTTTCCACCACAACTTCAACAGTTTCCGCCAACTCCGGCAGTTTTCCCCGGCTCTTATCGCCCCAGCGCGGGGTGTACAGGTTGAGTGTATCTTTGTCGGAGGAAACGCCATTTGAGACCAGATATGTAGGCTTATTAACCCCAAAGAGGGGATAAGTTTGCCCATTGGCAGCCTTTACCTGCCCTTCAAAACCAAAAATATTGATCATCGGCAGCTTATCGGTAGTGATACCGAAACCATACATATCATTGCGCTGGGCCGGGGAACTGATAATTTCCCCGTCCTGAACCGTCAAACCGATAGGCGCCTTCTCATCCATCTGAAAAAAATCCCCATTAATCCCGGCCACTGCCCCGGCATTTTCGGTCATTTTTGTCACCGGCGCAGCCGCAGTCAGTTTACTGCCTGTCCCCACCATAGTATTAACCTGTACATAAGGGTTTGTTAGATCCACTTTCAGCACGTAAATTTTCAGGGTTCCTTCAGATGTATATTGGGTAATTGTCCGGATAGTCACCCCTTCGGCAATAGGTTCCTCAAAGTTGTCTTCATTAATTACCGTGTAAGCAAGAGCATTACCCGGAAAAACAACGGAAACCAGCATAAAACATACAGCCAAAATTAAGTTGAAAACCCTGTTTAATAACTTACTCCGCTTCAAAAGACCATCCCCTTGTTCATTTTGAATGTTTTACACATTTATAATTATAACGTATCGCCATCCAAGAATAAACATTGTTGGCAAAATAAGTGTCAAAAAACTGTGTGCCCGCTATTTCATGAGACGCTTTTTCGCCTCTTTAAGCGGCGCAAGAATTTCATATGGAATTCTCAGATTCCCGCAGCCTATACCAATTTCTATCTCAGGCTTGTTGGAACCGTGAAAATCGGTGCCTCCGGTAACCAAAAGCCCGTAATCTCCCGCCAGTTTCAGATACAGTTCCGTCTCTTCGGGCGAATAGGCGCTGTAATATGCTTCAATACCCTGTAAACCGTAACCCTTTAAATTTTTAAGCTCCTCAATGAGCAACTCTATGGAATTATACCCAAGATATTTGGGGTGGGCCAGAACAGGTATGCCACCGGCCTTTTGAATCAGTTCGATTCCTTGCCGGGGCGTTAGTTTCTCCTTTTTTACGTAAGCGGCCTTCCCTGCACCAAGATATTTATCAAAGGCTTCCTCGAAACTTGCCACATAACCTTTTTCGACCATAACTGCCGCAAAGTGCGGACGACCGACCACTTTCCCGCCGGCCTTTTCGGCCACTTCCGCCATGCTTATGTCCATGCCCAGGTCCCTTAACTTCTGAAGCATCCTGGGGTTGCGTTCTTCGCGGTAACGGCGCAGTTCCTGGAGAGCTTCGGCCAATTCCCGGTTATTTATATCAACAAAATAACCAAGGATATGCATCTCCCCGGCCGGGTGCTCTACACTTATTTCTACACCGGGAATTAACTCAAAACCCTGTTGTTTAGCTTCTTTTAAAGCCTCCGGTAAACCGTCTATAGTATCGTGGTCTGTAATCGCCACCGCTGCCAGGTTCCTTCCCCTGGCATACCTGATAAGCTCTGCGGGAGTCAGGGTCCCGTCCGAAGCAGTCGTATGTACATGCAAATCAATTAATCCTTCCAGCATACCTGTCCCCCCAAAATGTTTATTTTCCTTCAAATATCCTAATTCTTCTAGTTCCGCCATTATTTTTCCTGCCCTTTCCGCAATTGTTTCCGGGCCGGTATCAAAAATCTTGGCCTTTAAACATGACCATTTTATTTTTATTGCTGCGTTACCAATTCGGTGTATGTCTGAAGCTTAAAAAAGAGGCCTGTCAGGCCTCTTAATAACGTACTTGACCAATACGCCTCTTCAGTTCGTCATGCACCTGCTCCGGGCTCATCCCCCTTGCGTTTATAACAGGAGAATCGGTTAAAACCGTATTCATACCCATTAAATTATTATCCTGCCCGGAAACGATGATGGCATCGCAGTTCTTCAATTCTGCGCCTGTCTGCGTATGCGGATCAAGACTTACAATCTCATAACCCTGAGTAGATAAGTACTCGCTTATATTGCCAAGGGTTCCTTCCACAGCTACTCTCTTCATGTCCATCCTCCTTAATAAGTGGTTTATTAGTATTATTCAAAAAACAGGACATCTTTATTCCAAAACCCGCCGTCATAAAATAAGGCCCGGTAAGAACCGGGCCTTCATTCAAACCATTTATTGGAGTTTCTGTTCCGCAGCGGTTAACAGCTTAACGGCCAGATCATAGTTATGTACGCCGTTACTACCGTCAGCAGCTACAATGGAGTAATAAGTAAGGGCCTCTTTATAAGCCTGGGTATTGGCAGCGGCTTTCTTGGCGTCAAGCTTAGCCTTCACCTTGGCTAACCGACCTTTAATGTCATTCTGCCAGGTATCAATAACATTCTGCAGGTAATCCTGGCTTGCTCCCGGATGGCAGGAGGAACAGGAATCAGGCATGCCGTTTGCTTTGCCGTCCTTGGGCATAACTACCTTCATCAGGTGGCTGGCTTTGGGTCCTGCAGTTTTGGGCATGTGGCAATCAACACAAGTTACGCCGGCCTTATACATTACACTTGGAGAATCGGGGAATCCAAGACCGATTTTGCCTTCGTTCATTTCTTTGTGCGGATGGTGTACTTCTTTACCTGCCACTATGCCCCCCTCCGCATTGTGGCATTGAGTACAAATTTCCGTTTTGGGTTTCCTTAAGAACGCTTCCTTGGTAGCCGCTGGGTCATGAGAAGCGTGGCAAACCTGACAGGTTACGCCAAGCTTGGCATCATTCATCGTTACAGTGGTTCCTTCTTTGGCGAGGTAAGCTTCAGCAGAGTGACATTTCAGACACCTGTCCTGAGCATGGCCATTTCCTTTCAGAGTTTCCAGGGCAGTAGCATGGCCGGTCATCAGCCATTCAGGATACTGCAGATGGTGAGAGTTTTTCGCATGCTTGGTAGGCCAGAACAATTTACCTTCCTTGTCTCCCTCGACAGAAACTACAGTGTAATAATCCGCCAGTTTCTTGCCGGGTACGTACTGGCCTTCGTCATTATACGGATAACCGAAAGGCTTCCCATCAGGCGTTTTGGCAACAGAATCTCCGCGGCTGTGACACTGACCGCAGTTTTCCGCATCGTAAGATATAACCATTTTTTCGCCCCGTGGATTTTTAATGTGCTTGGCGCCGGGGCCATGGCACTGTTCACAGGTAATACCAAAACCGGCAAAAGCCTTTGCGGCTTTAGGATTCTTGTCGGTAGGAACAGTCAATCCGGTTACGTGGCAGCCCGCACAGGTGCTGAGCCAGGGAGTGCCTTCGCCAATGGCTTCAGCTTCAATTTCCCATTCTCCCTTGCCGGCATCCCAGGATGCCCACATAACAGGATAATCATCAGCCGGTACACCGAAGGTACCTTTCTTGCCGACCAATTCCTGTACCTTCAGAGCGCCGGGTTTACCCAAAAGAACATATTGAATGTCCTCGGCTTTAAAGTTTAACATCTTAGGATAATTGCCTTCAAAGTTTCCAGGTAAAGCCTTTGGGTCTTTGGTTACATCTTTGATAAAGTTTCCGTGGCTGGTTTCACTCCAAGCAGAGTGAACGTCACTGTGACAGGTTTTGCAAGCCTCATCACCGACATACTCAGTATTCTGGGCTACTGCAGGTCCGCTGTCTGCAGGCTTTTCAGCTTGCTCTTTGCTACAGCCTACAGTGAAAGTGGCAAGAAGCATAATCATAAGGATAATACCGAGTTTGACAGCTTTTTTGCTCACAATTCATCCTCTCCTTTCACATATATTCGGCTTCCCCCAATCACTCCTGATAAATTCCAAACATCCCCCCTTAAGTTTAATCAATCAATTATTGTTACTATCTTACTTAATCTTTTCAACATAAGGTAAAGTTTTCCTCCATTTCAGTCAAAAAATTGCGCAATTTGTAAAATTTTGACGATTCTCTTTTGCTGATTTCCCATGGATATTTAGAAGTGTTTTGGCAAATCCTAATTGAGATTCCTTTACATAGTTACATCTGAAATCTCAGGAAGGAGGCGAGATAAATGGAGAGACAATGGGAGGTTAATACTTATGAAAATGAAAAAGGTAAATTCAACCTTTACCCTGGTTTGTGTAAAGGCTGCGGTTTATGTATCGAAAAGTGCCCCGTCAAAGTTATTGAATGGTCAAAACAACTGGGATTCCTGGGGACACCGGCAGTCCTACCCAGAATGGATGGCTGTATTGTTTGCGGCACATGCCAAACCGTCTGCCCTGATGCCGCCATTCACATTGAACGCTTTGCCAGAAAAGCGCCTCCGATGGCCGCTCCTGTGCGAGAAACAGCCGACCCCGCCACCCATAATAAAAAATAGAACCCGGGCAAGCTTATTCTAGCTGTTTGATAAATTTAAAGGGAGGTTAAATGTTTTCCGAATTATTTAACCTCCCCTTAATTTCAAATACTACCTGCATTGTAGCAGCTATTTCCTTGTGGTATAATATCGTATGATATGCAAAATTCCACGCTCTGTGTCAGGGAGGTACTATGCACAAAGTTAAACATTTCCTGTCAGATTACATATCGGGTGAAAACCTGCTGGAATCAGCTTCTTTTATCTTATTGCTGATTATAATGGCTTTTCCCGCCATTGATTACCTACTCCGAAATATTTTAAGCATCCCCGTTCTTTCCTCTGCGTGGGACGAGCTTTTGTTACTGGCCGGACTGGGCCTGGCAGTCCTGCATCGGTTCAGTGACAATCAGCATCAACCCGCTGCTGCCGTCAATCACGCTATGCTGGTTTTTTTTCTTTTGGGCATAGCAATGGTGGTCATGGATTTATCCACTTTCGCCGTGAACGTAGAAGGTTTCAGAGCAATTTACGAGTATATCCTGTTTTTTTATGTTGGATTTTACCTGGCCGGAAAATATCCGCAGACGCGGACTCTTTTGTCTGTAGCCATGGTAGTAGGCGGCCTTATCGCTCTTTACGGCATATATCAATATATCGTGGGAGCCCCCATGCCCGGTCGCTGGGTAGATGCCGGTGAAGCAGTTCATACCAGGGCTTATTCTATTGTGGGCAGCCCCAATCTGCTGGGCAGCCACATGGCGCTGCTGGCGCCAATTGGCATGGGACTGTTTATGAGTACAAAAAACAAACTTAATAAGATCTTTTGGGCAGTTTTGACCGTAATAATCCTGACCTGCCTGGTCCTTACCCTGTCAAGGGGTGCCTGGCTGGCCTTTGTCGGGGCGCTGGGGATTATGGGTATTTTCTATGATAAACGTATTTTGGTCGTTGGTCTGATAACGGTCATTCTGGCGGGGCTTTTTGTCCCGACTGTAAAAAACAGGATGTCCTACCTGTTCTCTGCTGAATACATGGAAAAAAGCGCTCAGAGCGGCCGGATCAGCAGGTGGCTGGCCGCCTACGACCAGATGCGCACAGACCCGCTATTCGGAGTCGGCATGGGACATTTCGGCGGCGCTGTGGCCAAAAGGACCTATAATTCAATTTCTGTAGACAATTATTACATGGGTATGCTTGCTGAAACGGGCCTTTTGGGCCTGGGCTTATTTTTGTATTTAATCTTCATCGTTTTAAAGAAAGGTTTTGATGCATGGAAAAGCTTGAAAGCCCCGGAAAAACGATATTTGGCCGCCGGAATCCTGGCCGGGCTACTCGCTATAGCTCTGCATAACGGGGTGGAAAACATTTTTGAAAGCCCATACCTGAATTCCTATTTCTGGACAATGTCAGGCCTGCTGGTGGCCTTATCCAGGGCCGAAACCGATAGGAGTGAACCATATGAAGAATAGTCCTGCCCAAATTTTGCTGGATATATGCATAACTGTCCTTTTTGCTTTGTACGTATTTTTCTTTTACCAACTCCTTATCATACCGGCTGTTCTGGACTGGTCTGTTTACGGCATAGCCCTGTCGGTCCTTCTGGTTTTTCTCCTGGCCTGGTCTCTGCCTGCCACGGTCCGAACCAAATGGCTTGTGCTTGCGGCGGTTTTTCTCCTGGGTGTGAAATCACTCAACAACCTTCAGGACAACAGTCTATCGTGGCAAATTACAGGTGGGGCGATTATTTTCTTAATTTTGCTGGTAACAGGATATATCGCCGGTCGTTTTCACCTGCGTCAGTTTGTAACGGCTTTTTTAATTGCGGTAATGCTCACTTATACTGTTGACCTGACTCAAATCCCTTTCTGGTCCGAGTTTTCGGTAAAATGGAAAAGCCCTCTGCTTTACCCAAAACAGACTTCCGTAGATTATTTCCCAGTCCAGGTGGCCGATATTGACAGAGACGGACTGGCAGAAATCATCACCCAGGGCAACCCGAGGAAAGCCAGGGACTACATCACTCATCATACCAGACCTCCGAAGGAGCCCCTTGAAGGCGAGGAAAACCAGGTTCTGGTCTACAAATGGTCCAATGAGGGCTTTCAGCTTATGGCTCCGGGCTCCTATGACCCGGAGCCGGTCTTAAGTGCCCTGAAACCAGATTATATCAGCCTGCCATATTATAAAATGAAGTGGGAAAAGAAGGCCGGCGGACAATTACAGCAAAAACTGACACCACAACTGAACGTAACAGGTTTGATGGACCTGGCCCTTAATTTCGGTATGGCACCTTTCAGTTCTCTGCAACTGAGTCTGGAAAGTGTGGCTTCGAGAGACAGCAGTATAAAACAACTCTATAAAAATATGGATATGCATGTGCAGCCGACTGCAACGATGCTGGATTATAAAAGCCGTATGCCCGTGGACAGGCAGGAAGCTAAAAACCTGTTCATAGACGGCTACAATTTCTCCGGCGAATTTGCCGGACAAGAATTCAGGGGCACTACAAAAGGCACCGGAATTATGGCCGGTGGTACTATGGCGGGCAACAAAAAGGTAGCCATTTTGTTGGGTAAATCTCTGGAAGTCCTTGCTCTTACCGGCCCGCAGGCCGGTTCCCTTCTGGGAGAATTGACAGGCGAGGACGTAGAGGATGTAAGTACGGCCGAGATACTGACTGCTGATGTGAATAATGATAATATAGACGAAATCATGCTCAACACGGAATACGCCAAACTATTGCAGTTGAAACCTGATGGACAGTGGAAAGTAATCTGGAGCAGCCGTGATGACAGTTTCCGTTTCGAAGATTTCAACACCCTGGGTTCCGGTAAAAAACCGGAAATTATTGCTCTCTCCAAAAGCCTGGTGCGCAATAACCCGACCCGGTACATAACGGGTTACGAACTCACACCGGGAGGCCTGAAAACCAGATGGCGTGTATTTACCGGCCTCATCAACCTGCAGGCCGCTGATGTTGACGGTGACAAGGAAAACGAGTTAATCGGATACCTGTATAAAAACCACAGGCTATTTGTCCTGGAAAAACATAACATTCCTGTTACCCAGATTCTTTACGGGATAACGGGCTTACTGATTGCCTGCGGCATATACCTGCGGTTGTTTAAAAAACCTGGGCCCGGGGAGGTGCGCTGATGCGGAAGTCTCTACAAGCACTGTTATTTCTGGCAATATGTATATCGCTGCTGCTAGGAGGTTGTACTTACCGGTCCGGTCCCAAAAAACTGGGGGTTGAAGAAGAAGGTACGCAAGAGTATTCCGTCAATCCCAGGGCCAGCGCCATCATCCGGAAAGCCATAACCACCACAGAACAGCGGGGCCAAAAATTCTGGTTTAACGGCTGGATAGTAAATAAAATTCAGAAACGAAAGACCACCAGTATGTACGACGGAACCTATGTCAGAGGAAAGGGGTACCTGGTAAATGCCCGTGTTCTTGGACAGCAGTTCAGGTATTACCGGTGGGGCAAAGAAGCTTATATGTCCAAAGAAGAGGAATGGGTAAAAGCCCCCCCGGCGCAGGAACCGCCCGATCCCTTTGCCGGCTTCAGCCGGATAAAACCTTACGCCAACAAGGCCAGACAACTGCCTGACGAAAAAGTGCTGGACAGGGAGTGCTATGTGCTTGAAATCAACCTTACCGGCCAGGAGGTCCAGAATATTTTCGGCTCGTTAAGGCCCGCTTCGGAAAAGCCCCTGGAAAACCTGTTGCTGGACCGGTTAGAAATGAAATACCGTCTCTGGATCGGCAAAAAGGATAACTATATTTATCAAATAAAAACAGAAACCGTAATGCCCGTGCCCCAGGCCGGGAGCATGTATCACGAAGTATACTTCCGTTTCTGGGACTACAACAGCAAAAGTATTACCCTGCCGAAACCGGAAAACATAACTAAATACCTGAAAAAGTAAACGGAAAGGGGCTGTCGGAAATTTTGAACTGAACTCAGTTCCCGGACAGTCCCTTTCCGTTTATAGTATCCAAACTAAAAAAGCCATCCAAAATAAAAGCACACGTCCTTTTAATAAAAATGAAAGTATTGTTTCATCTTAGCGGAAATTCCCTGACAGCGTACCGCACCTTGCCCGAAGCGGCAGCGGGAATTTTATCCGTGTACTGGACGGTTAATTCTATATTTCCCATAACTTCCCTGATTTTTTGTGCAAAAAATCTGATTTCCTCTTCATTAAAGTTATTGCCCGGCACAATCTTTAAATGTACTCGCTGCCGGTCTTTTTGTATAATTTGGAACTTACTGATACCATCTAAGTTGCGCGCTATGTGGTTAAAATAATGTCCATGAACATAGGTACCGGCAGTTGTTACAAAAATATCATCCTCTCTTCCCTTTATTTCCGTAAAAACAGGCAGAGGACGGCCGCACTCGCATGGTTGTTTCTGCCAAACGGCCACATCTCCAATCAGGTAACGTAGCCTGGGCATAACGCGATTGTTCAGGTCCGTAACCGCTACAAGCCCGCTTTGTCCCTGCTTTACAGGTTGCAGTGTGTCCATATCCAACAACTCAATCACGGCGTTTTCGGCCGTAACATGCATACTGCCCTCAGGACACTGGTAAGCAATGATTCCCCCATCACGAGCCCCATACTCGTTAATGGTTTTACAGCCAAAAGCCCGTTCAATCCTTTCCCGCTGAAAATCAAAAAGAGTTTCAGCTGTTGATACAACTCCCTTGAATTTACCCTGCAAAGTTATCCCCCGGTCCAGCAGCATCTGTGCAAACAGGTCCAAAGCCGATGCGTAACCGTAGAAATATACGGGTTGAAACTTTTCAATAAGTTTCACATGCCGCTCCAACTCAGATTCCTTTAAATCATAGGCGCTGATAACAATCCTGTTTTTCAGGTATCGTTCCTTTAATTCGTAAGACCATCTCTGCTTTTGGGAAAGTTCTATGGGAGAGCCCCAAAGCATTACTGAGGGGTCTCCCGGCCTAATATCCCACCAAGAAAGACCCCGCCAGCGGGCTGCTTCGTAATACTCAACAGTTTTGCGGTCCATATAAAATTTAACCGGTTCTCCTGTAGAACCACCGGTACGGTTTGGTATCAATCCCTGCTTACTTTGTCCTTCCGGAAAATACAATTCACTGTTTTCAGAAAAATGCTTTTTTGTTAAAACCGGTAATTTAGTTAATACTTCAAAGGGGGCGTTTTCGACAGAATCCAATAAAAACTCATATTCCTTATAAGCAGGAACCCTGGTTAAACAGTGGGTCAATAATCCTTTTAATTTCTCTGCCTGCAACCTTTTCAATTCTTCAGCAGACATTTTTTCAGTTTCATGCAGGTAATTTAAATAGGTCCTAATTTTGTTTCCTTTAAAAATTTCCATTAAAGGAAAATAGATTCTTCTTATTAAAATACCATTTAAATCCATTTGCATCCTTCCCTATTTTATTCTTTTATTAAAACAAAAACAAAAGTTGTAGTTAATAATATTTAACAATTTTTCTAGTTCAAGTTAATATTTTCTATACTGTTAATACTTTTAATATTTTCTGTACAATAAATTTTTTTCCTGCTTATTCTTTATATACCATATGGTATACATTTTCAGTAATTTCCATAACATAAGTGGTATGGTTGTCCGATAATACATTCCAACACCTGCTTTTTAAGTTGAAAATGGGTAAAGAATATATTAAAATTAATGGAAAGTCCAAAAAAGAGACAAAAAAAGGAGGCGCACTAAATGGCCGTAATAATTCCATTCCGGGGTCTGAGATACAACCTCGACAGAATAGGCGATCTTAACAATATCGTTACCCCACCCTATGATGTCATCGACCCGGCCGGGCAGGAAATGTTTTACGAGAAAAGCCCTTACAACATTATCAGGTTGGAGCTGGGCAAGAAATATCCCACTGATACCCCGGAAAACAACCGCTACACCAGGGCCGCCGAAACCCTGCGCGCATGGGTTGAGGAAAGCATCCTGGTCAATGACCCGAAACCTTCCCTTTATCTTTACGAACAGGAATTTGAAGCAAGAGGGGAAAAGAAGATCCGCTCAGGTTTCATAGCCGGAGTACAGGCAGAAGATTACAGCAAAGGCGATGTCCTGCCCCACGAGGAAACCCTGCCGAAACATAAAGCCGATCGCCTGGAATTAATGCTTACCACCGAAGCCAACTTCAGTCCCATCTTCGGGTTATACGCAGATAAGGAACATAAAATTGAAACCATCCTGGAACAGGCTAAAGGAAACCGGCCGCCCGATGAAGAGGCCGTGGACAGCAACGGTGTGATTAACCGTCTTTGGGTCATATCCGATGAAAAAGCTGTTCAATCCATTGTAGAACTGATGAAAGACAAAAAGATATTTATTGCCGACGGGCATCACAGGTATGAAACAGCCGTAAACTTTGGCAAAGAAATGGCCGCCAGGGGTAAAGAAGGGTTTAATTACCTGATGGTAGCCCTGGTCAACCTGTATAACGAAGGACTCGTTGTCTTCCCGACCCACAGGCTGGTTAACAACATCCCTGACCTGAATGTTGAGAGATTGCTGGCCGGTCTGCAGGAGAATTTCCATGTGGAAGAGGCAAAAGATATTACCCTGCCGCCGTTTATTACCGAGTTGGAAAGGCGCGGAGCTGTTAATCCCTCGTTTGGCCTCTACACCCAGGAAGGTAAATTCTACTGGTTAACCCTCAAGGATATCAGCATTGTGGACAGGCTCGACCTGCCCGGCCATTCGGCTGCCTGGAAGCAACTGGATGTTTCCATCCTACATACCCTTATTCTTGAAGGTCTGCTGGGCATCGGTAGCAAACAACGGGCTGACGAAAGCAACCTGAAATACGTCCGGGAAGACGATGCCGCCAAAGCCTTTGTGGATAGCGGCGAATATCAGTTGGCCTTTTTCATGAACTCCACCAAAGTGGAAGAAGTTACTGCCATCGCCACCGGCGGTGAAAAAATGCCGCAGAAATCAACCTTCTTTTATCCGAAGGTGATTACCGGCATGGTCATGAATAATTATAAAAAATAAAGGCTCATGTTGCTTTAATATTGGCAGGGTAGGAGGGTGTCTCCGCTACCTGGGAGCTTTGTGCTGCAAACCCTTGCCGGGCAGGCAGCGTTCCCGAACTCGATGGCTCATATAGCATTTCTGATAAGTCAGGCCG
>NZ_LGTE01000038.1 GCF_001263415.1 Thermincola ferriacetica | reverse complement strand
CACGGAAAAGTAATCTCTGGTTATTAACTACGATAACTACGCCAGTGCCTTAGGCCCTTGGCTTTGCGTCCCTGTCTTTCGACAGTTTGCCCTACTATGAATTTAAGATTTGTTGACCAAAGTTTTAATGATACATAATTCTAAAAATGTTACATTAAATTAGTAACTTTATTTTCTTGTAAAAGTAAATGGATAAAGCCTCTAAACACAGTCCTGGACCGTTATTAGCAGGTCTGAGCACTCATCCATAAACAGTGATATTCAGTTCTTTTACTACCAATAATGACCAATAAGGTGAGCTGTTTTTCTTGGATAATTTGGCCATATCTATACTCGCAAGGTATTGTTAAAGCACAATATGTAGAAATATGTTTGATAAGAAACTATTTTTAATAAATATGTCACTAATTAGCAGGATTAATTATTTTTTCGTCGTATAAAATATGTATAGTAATTTTTGGTATGCTACATTTTTAGAAATAAGTTATATGTTATTCTTCTATAAATGTGCATATGTTACACCAGGCACCACACAAAAAATTCCTGCCCGTTTGCAATGCATCCGGGTAGGAATTTTTGTTTTCACAAATATAACCTCTTTTTTCACCGAAAGATGCCAGTTTTAAAGAACCCGGGCAGCGCCACGGTAAACTAAACCGCGCATACCGTCCACAGTGACGGTTTGGCCGTCCTCCAGAATAGATGTAGCGCCGTCGGCCCCCACCACCACCGGGATACCCAGGTTCAGGCCCACGATCGCGGCGTGAGAGGTCAGACCTCCTACTTCCGTTATTATGGCGGCACATTTTTCGATAGCCGGTACAAATTCCTTTTCCGTGCTGTTAGTAACCATAATGTCACCCGGCTCAATTCGCTGCAGGGCTTCTCTGGCGTTTTTCACTATTTTTACTTTCCCCGTTACGGCCCGGGCGCCGATACCGGCTCCCCTGAGCACCACATCGCCCACGATATGCACCTTGAGCAGGTTGGTTGTCCCCGGAACCCCCACCGGAACACCGGCGGTAATGACTACCAGGTCGCCGCATTTAATCAAATTGGCTGCCAGCGATGTTTGGATAGCCTCGGCGATCATTTCGTCAGTACCTGTCGTTTCCGCGACCAATAATGGATATACGCCCCAGACCAGGTTCAACTTGCGCACCACGCTCATCTTTGGCGTCACAGCAATGATCGGAGCATGGGGCCGGTATTTGGAAACCATCCGGGCTGTGTACCCTGATTTGGTGGAAGTTATGATGGCCGCAGCTCCTAAGTCAAAAGCCGTAGTACAGGTGGCGTGGCTGATGGCATCGGTAACAGTGCGCAGCGGGGACGCTTCCCGTTTTATTGAAAGCTCTTTGTACCGCAGCGCGACTTCTGTACGTTGGGCTATCCTGGCCATTATTTCCACAGCCTCCACCGGGAACTCGCCTGCTGCCGTTTCGCCCGACAGCATGATGGCATCGGTCCCGTCAAAAATGGCGTTGGCGATATCCGTAGCTTCAGCCCTGGTAGGCCGGGGGTTATGCACCATGGATTCAAGCATCTGAGTGGCAGTAATAACCGGTTTGCCGGCCCGGTTACATTTTTCTATAATCATCTTCTGCACCAGGGGGACTTCTTCGGTGGGGATCTCTACCCCCAGATCGCCCCGCGCCACCATTATGCCGTCGGCTACTTTCAGTATTTCGTCTATGTTCTCCATGCCCTGACGGCTTTCAATTTTAGCAATAATGGATATGTCGGCATCCTTCTCTTCCAGGATCCTCCTGATGGCCAGCACGTCACCTGCCGTCCGCACAAAAGATGCAGCGATAAAGTCGAAACCGTGTTCCACGGCAAAGTTGATGTCTTCCACATCTTTTTCCGTAATGGAAGGCAGTTTAACCTTCACCCCCGGGATGTTCACATTTTTCCGGCTGCCAATTTCGCCTCCGTTTACAATCAGGCATTCTACATAATCATCTACTACTTTTTCCACTCGCAATTCCACCAGGCCGTCAGCTATCAGGATCCGGTCGCCGGGTGCCACATCCTTTGTTAAATCAGGATAGCTTAAAGACAGGAGTTCCTCTGTTCCTTCCACTTCTTTAGGGGTTAGTTTTATCTTGCGGCCGTTAACCAGGCGTATCTTTTCTGTCTTCAAAACACCGGTCCGGATCTCAGGCCCCTTGGTATCAAGCATAATCGCAATAACAGTCCCTGTTTTGGCCGCTGCTTCCCTTATGTTTTTTACCCTCGCCAGATGCTCTGCATGGGTACCGTGGGAGAAATTCAGCCGGGCCACATTCATGCCTTTTTCTATCAGTTGGACAAGTTTCTCCACAGATTCACTGGCTGGGCCGATAGTACAAACTATTTTAGTTTTCCTCACCTTACGGATCCTCCTTACCAAAAACATTTATTCTTTAAAATCATGCTTTGAGTTTTTCCACAATTTTACCTGAAAGCATAATTTCCTAAATATTGAAAAGAACGGGGATAAAAACCCATAAGGTTTCATCCCCGCTTTGTTTAAATTGCCAGTATGCCGGCCAGCTCATAAACAGAATGGTCGATAGTCCGTTTTTCGCTTAAAGCACAATCAAAGTCAACGGCCACTAAGTCGTTATGCTGGCGGGCAATCATCTTCCCGCTCTCCCCGGCTTTTATCAAATCAACAGCCAAAGCGCCCATCCGGCTGGCCAGCACCCGGTCAAAGGCCGTAGGCGTACCTCCCCTTTGGAGATGGCCAAGAATGGTCACCTTGGTATCAAACCCCGTTTTTTCTTTGATCTGCTTTCCTATTTCAATACCGCTGGCAGCACCTTCCGCAACTACTATGATGCTGTGCAATTTTCCTCTTTTCTGCCCCCGGTGCAGTTTTTCAATAATCTCATCGATACTGAAAGGGATTTCGGGAATCAAAATTGATTCCGCGCCTCCGGCCAAGCCTGCTTCCAGGGCTATATACCCCGCGTGCCTGCCCATAACCTCGATTACGTAAGTACGCTCATGGGAAGTAGCCGTATCACGAATTTTGTTTATGGCATCCACCACTGTATTCACAGAGGTATCAAAACCGATAGAATAATCACTGCAGGGAATGTCATTATCTATAGTGCCCGGTATGCCGATTACCTTGACGCCATGTTCTTGGCTAAAAATTTGGGCACCGCGGAAAGAACCGTCCCCGCCAATAACTATCAGTCCTTCAATACCCTGTTCCTGCATATTGGCATAAGCACGACGCCTGCCTTCTACAGTACGGAATTCCTCGGAACGGGCAGTCCGCAGAATGGTACCGCCCCGCTGAATAATATCAGCCACGGAACCCAGATTCATATCCACAAACTCACCGTTAATCAAACCGGCGTACCCGCGTTTGATACCAACAACTTCCAGCCCTTCAAAAATACCTTTGCGCACAACTGCCCGGATAGCTGCATTCATGCCCGGCGCATCTCCGCCGCTGGTCAAGACTCCAATTCTCTTCAAGGCCTTTCCTCCTCGGTAAAGTTTACCCGAAGGTATCCTGAATTATTTTATCCAGATATAACTTGACCTATGCTGCGAAACTTTTGATAGCGCTGTTCCAACATGGTTTCCGTTGATATGCCTGCTACTTCTGCAAGGCTTTCGGCAATAGCGTCCTTCAGGGTGACATACATCTTGCCCGGATCCTTATGGGCACCGCCCAAGGGCTCGGCAACAATTTTATCGACAATTCCCATTTCCAGTAAATGCGGCGCAGTAAGTTTCATGACTTCCGCCGCTTCCTGGGCTCTGCCGGCATCCTTCCAAAGGATGGAGGCAAAGGATTCCGGCGAAATAATGGAGAAAATAGCATATTCCAGCATCAGAGTGCGGTCCCCCAGGCCAATGGCCAGGGCTCCGCCACTACCGCCTTCCCCGATTATCGTTACAATAATAGGTACCTTCAGACTAATCATGTGGAACAGGTTTTTGGCAATGGCCTCGGCCTGCCCTCTTTCCTCTGCCCCTGTACCGCAGTATGCGCCGGGAGTATCCACGAAAGTCAGAACCGGCCGGTTAAATTTTTCCGCCTGCTGCATCAACCGCAGAGCCTTGCGGTTTCCTTCCGGGTGGGCATAACCAAAGTTGCGCATAATGTTTTCCTTGGTATCCTTGCCCTTTACATTGCCCAGAACTGTTACGGGCCGGCCGTTAAATTTTCCAATACCGCCCACAATGGCTTTGTCGTCGCCGAAATACCTATCGCCATGCAGCTCGATAAACCCTTCTATCAAATTATTTATGTAATCCAAAGCAGTAGGCCGCTCAACATGCCGGGCTATCTGTACCTTCTGCCAAGCCGTAAGGTTTCCGTAAATGGATTGTTTCAGGGCCTGGGCTTTGTTTTCCAGAGTCCTGATTTCATCGCTTAAATCTATGCCCTTTTCATTGCTGAAGTTTTTGAGCTCTTCTATTTTTGCTTCCAGTTCGACTAGCGGTTTCTCAAACTCCAAAACATTTGCCATGTTTAAGCCCCTCCGCCTTTATGTAACTCTAACAGGCCGGCTAAAGTTTGCTTCATGTTGGACCGGGGTACAACAATATCTACAAACCCGTGCTCCAAAAGAAATTCAGAAGTCTGAAAACCTTCGGGCAGTTTTTTCTTGATAGCCTGCTCGATAACCCGTGGGCCGGCAAAACCAATTAAGGCCCCCGGTTCCCCAATGATAATATCCCCTAAAGAAGCAAAACTGGCTGTAACGCCGCCGGTTGTTGGGTCTGTGAGAACAGTAATATACAGCAGCCCGGCAGCCGCCATCTTGTTTAAAGCAGCACTGGTTTTCGCCATCTGCATAAGGGAAAGTATGCCTTCCTGCATCCGCGCTCCACCGGAAGCGCAGAACATAATAAGGGGAAGTTTTTCCTCAATGGCCTTTTCAATAGCTCTGGTTACTTTTTCTCCTACCACGGAACCCATACTGCCCATAATGAAGTTGGCATCCATTACTCCTATAACGGTCGGATGCCCTTCGATTTTCGCAGTACCAACAACGATAGCTTCATTTAATCCCGTTTTTTCCCGGGCAGCAGTAATCTTTTCAGGGTAACCGGGGAAATTTAAAGGGTTAGCCGGTTGTAAATCTGCTGCAAATTCGACAAAGGTACCTTCATCAACAGTTATAGCCAGGCGTTCCCTGGCCCCCAGGCGAAAATGGTATTTACACTTGGGGCATATCCCGGCCAATTTCCCCAGTTCTTTAGTATAAAGTATTTCATTGCACTGGGGACATTTTTGCCATAAGCCTTCGGGTATATCCTTTTTATCGGTATCGGCATGAACAGTTACATATTTGGGCTTTCGAAATAAATCCTTAAGCATATTGTTTATACACACCTCTGCTTTCCAGAAACGAAACGTCAGGACAAACAGATGTTTATCTGACTGAGGAGTTCAAAATTTCCATTGCTTCTTCCACTTCGGATTCCGGGACCAAAATTTCTACTGCGCCAAATTCCCCTAAATGAGGCACGCCTATCGGACGTAACATGACCAACAACCCTTCAGATGCCAGAACTGTTTTCAGGGATTCGGCAACATTTCGATTTGGCGCAATATAAACAACTGTCCACATCAATCCTCGGCCTCCTTCAAATAATACGGTAAAAGAGTACGATTGCCCCAATACAGTCCTTTCGACTAGTATTATCTAGATTCCTTCCTTTTTAAACAAATATAATTCAATCAAAACAGTGATGTCCAGAGCCAAAACGCCCTGGACATACGAGACAGTTATATACCGGACTCAACCGCACCGTGCTTCGTTAATATCTGGGCCTTTCCCCTTATTTTCATCGCGGAAGTATGCTCGGTGAACTGGGCAATCATTACTTCACCCTTGTCAAGTTTCTCTGTATGATGAAACTTGGTATCATGGCCTCTGGTCAATCCGATAATGGTAACCCCGTTTTCTAATGCCTTCACAACTATATAGTCGCCGGTTATTTCAGCATCGGTCATGCTTTTATCACCTCTCCTAAAATTGCAAGCATATAATACCATAATATTAATTAATTTGCAATAAAGCAGGTCTTTCTTTTCCTTCCGGTAGCTAAACAGGCAGGGCACTGCCGCCGCTATCTTCTTTTTCTTTCACCAATACCGATCCCTCGCCCAGCAGGTCTGTAAGTTCGGCCAATGCTTCCGGCAGGGGGTTTAGCCACCATTCGGTCTTGGTTTTAATCATTTTCCGGGTGTCAGTAAAATATAGCATAACAGGGTGGCTGCCCCGGTAACGGCGCATGACACTCTTCAACCGGTCCATGAGGGCCGCATCGCCGGCAGACGGAATTTTCAGGTATATTTCCGATAAAAGTCCGGTAGCCGGATTCATTATTTGCTCGGCAATAACCTTTACTTCCTCATCTCCCTGGTTAATACGACCGCGAATAAAAAGAATGGCATCAGGATATATCATGGCCCGGAACTGCTGATAGACCTTTGGAAAGACAATCACTTCCACACTGCCTACCAAGTCCTCCAGGTTCATAAATAGCATGGTTTCTCCCCGTCTGGTGGTAATTTTCCGCATACCGGCAATAATACCGCCAATAACAACTTCCTCCTGGTCCTGCATCTCCACTAATTGGGCGGTAGTGGCCGTCGTTTTTTCCGCCAGTTCCCGGCGATACTGTTCCAGTGGGTGGCCGCTTATATACAACCCGAGCATTTCCTTTTCCATGGCCAGTAATTCATGCTGCGGAAAATCCGGTACCGGAGGCAGCGGAACCTCTCCGCCAAAACTGCTGTTGCCTTCATATACATCAAATAAAGATATCTGGCCGGTGGAAAGGTCTTTTTGCCTTTTGGCCGCCCATTCCAGGCATCTGTCCAAACCCTCCAGCAACTGCCGGCGGTTGCCCGTCAGAGAATCAAAAGCGCCTCCTTTGATCAGGCTTTCAATCACCCGCTTGGTAACTACCCGGTGCTCGGCCCGCTCACAGAAATCCAGCAGGGAGGCAAACTTCTTTTTGCTGCGCACAGCTATAATATGCTCAATGGCATGGCGCCCCACATTCTTTACCGCCGCCAACCCAAACCTGATTTTATCTCCTACCACAGTGAAATTTACAAGGGATTCATTGATATCCGGAGGGAGTATATCTATACCCATACGTTTGCATTCCTCGATATAGACGGCCACTTTGTCGCTGCTGCCGGCCACGCTGGTCAGCAGGGCCGCCATGTAAGGCACGGGGTAATTGGCCTTCAGGTAAGCCGTCTGGTAAGACACCAGGGCGTAAGCCGCCGAGTGGCTTTTGTTAAACCCGTAGCCGGCAAAGTATTCCATCAGGTCAAAAATCTGCCCGGCAATAGTTTCTTCAATGTTGTTTTTCCGGGCCCCTTCAATAAACTGGTTCCGGAGCCCGGCAATTACCTCCGGTTTTTTCTTGCCCATGGCCCGCCGCAACAGGTCTGCTTCGCCCAGGGTAAAACCGGCCAAGTCGCTAGCAATCCGCATGACCTGTTCCTGGTAAAGGATAACGCCGTAGGTATCCTTTAAAATTGGCTCCAACGCCGGGTGCAGGTACTTGATTTCACTCTGCCCGTGCTTGCGGCGGATGAAATCTTCCACCATGCCGCTGCCTAACGGGCCCGGGCGGTACAAGGCAACGAGGGCGATAATATCATCCAGAACTTCGGGCTTTAGTTCCTTCAAGATAGCCCGCATGCCCGAACTTTCCAACTGGAAAACACCGATGGCATCTCCCCGGCCCAGCATTTCATATGTGGCCCGGTCGTCAAGGGGAATATTGTCTATATCAATTTCATCACCAGTGGTATGCTTAATGATATTCACTGCATCTCCAATTACCGTCAAGGTACGCAAGCCCAGCAAGTCCATTTTCAGCAGGCCGATTTCCTCGACAGTCTCCTTGGCAAACTGGGTGGTCACCACCCCATCAGAAGACCTATACAAGGGCAGATAACGGGTCAGGGGTTCTCTCCCGATAACGACCCCCGCCGCATGGGTGGAGGCATGTCGCGGCATGCCTTCGATAGCCCGGGCCATGTCTATCAGCTTGCGTACCTTTGGTTCTGTTTCATAAAGCTCCCGCAATTCGGGGCTTGCTTCCAGAGCCTTGTCCAGAGTCATGCCCAGTTCCCCGGGAATCATCTTAGCTACCCGGTCTACCTCTGCATAGGGCATATTCAAGGCCCTGCCCACATCCCTAATGGCCGCCCGCGCTGCCATGGTTCCAAAAGTGATGATCTGGGCTACCCTGTCGGCCCCATAACGTTCTATAACGTAACGGATAACTTCTTCCCGCTTCTCATAACAAAAATCGATATCAATATCCGGCATAGTTACCCGTTCAGGGTTCAGAAACCGCTCAAAAAGAAGGTCGTATTTTAAGGGGTCGATGTTGGTTATCCCCAGAGTATAAGCCACTAAACTCCCTGCGGCGCTTCCCCGCCCCGGTCCCACCAGAATCCCTTTTTCCCGCGCAAAACGCACAAAATCCCAAACGATTAAGAAGTAACCGGGGAAACCCATGTCGTTAATGACCTGTAGCTCATATTCCAGCCGCCTGCGGACTTCTTCCCCGGCGTTGGGATAGCGCTTTTTCAAGCCATCCAGGCATAACTGGCGCAAATAAGACTCAACCGTATGCCCTTCGGGAATCATGTAATCCGGAAGATAGTTTTGGCTAAAATCAAACTCCACATTACACCGTGCCGCTATATTGACAGTATTGGCCAAAGCCTCAGGGTATTCTCCCGCCAGCAGGGCCATTTCCCGGGCATCCTTCAGGTAGAATTCCGAAGTGCCGAATTCCATGCGGTCTGCATCTTCCATGGTCCGCCCTGTACCAATGCAGAGTAAGACATCCTGCACCTCGGCATCGCTTTTCCGCACGTAATGGACGTCATTAGTGACAACCAGGGGAATATTCAGTTCCCGGCCGATTTTGACCAGTTCCATATTGACCATGCGCTGATTTTCTAGGCCATGGTCCTGTAGTTCCAGGAAAAAGTTCCCTTTGCCAAATATATCTTCATATTCCCTGGCCGCGGCCCGGGCCTTGTCAGACTGGCCGTTTACAATAGCCGTGGCAATTTCACCGCCAAGGCAAGCGCTTAAGGCAATCAACCCTTCACTGTGCTTGCGCAGGGCCGCCTTATCGGTGCGCGGTTTATAGTAGAAGCCGCGGGTATAGGCTTCAGAAACGATGTGCAGGAGATTCTTATACCCTGTTTCGTTTTCTGCCAAAAGAACCAGGTGGTAGTTGGCGTCATCCCGTCCCGGCTCCCGGTCGTCCATGGAACGAGGTGCCACGTAAACTTCACAGCCCAGAATAGGCTTGATCCCGGCCTTCTTGCAGGCTTTGTAAAAATCAATAACCCCGAACATAGACCCATGGTCGGTAACAGCCAGGGCCTTCATCCCCTTTTCGGCGGCAGCGGACACCAGGTCCCTGATGCGGGCTGCACCGTCTAAGAGAGAGTATTCTGTATGAACATGGAGGTGGATAAAATCAGCAGCCATGATAACCCCCTGTGTAGAACCTTTGCCTAAGAAATTCGCTTCACTTGGAGTATTTCCTTCATTTTGCCCTGAGATAAGTATAGGCATCAATCAATCTGCAAAATCAGCTTTGCAGGTTAATTGATACCCGCAAAAATTAATGGTTTCGTTCCTCTGTTAATTCACATATCATGTATTGGTATTTACATTATTTATATTGTTTAAGGAGAAGGTTTATGGAGCGCTACGATGTATTATTGATTAATCCTCCTTCGAGGATAAACGAGGCATTCGAACATCTGGGACTGGGTTATCTGGCAGCCTGTCTCAGAGAAAAAGGCATTACAGTTAAAATATTGAATATGCCAACCTGGACAGTACCCCAAGCCTTGCAGCAAGTCAAAAATTTTTCTTCCGAAATACTAGGTATCAGCATACCTTTTCAGGACAGCGCGGACCTGGCTTTCGATTTTATAACCGCCCTGAAAAGCGAAGGGTTAGATACCCATATAACCATTGGTGGTATATATCCCACTTTTTGTTACGAGGAAATAATGCATATGTTTCCCGCTATCGATTCAGTAGTCCTGGGCGAAGGGGAGCATACCTTCGTTGAACTGGCCAAAACAGTACTGCACGGTAGAGACTGGCGAAAAATAAGAGGCATCGCCTATCGGGAAAATGACAAAATTGTTACCAACGAACCCCGACCGCTCATTAAAGACTTGGATTCCTTACCCTTTCCTGCAAGGGATAGTCTTCCGGAAGTATTGAAAAGGCTGGGTTTCGCCACAATGCTCAGTTCTCGCGGCTGTTACGGCCGCTGCAGTTTTTGCAGTGTTATCCCTTTTTACTCGAAATTTGGGCCAAAATACCGGCTTAGAAGCAGCGAAAATGTAATGGAAGAAATAGACGTGCTGTATAACGAATACGGAGTAAGAAATATTGAATTTAATGATGCCAATTTTGTCGGAGGTAAGGGGCATGGTTTTCACAGAGCCAGGGAAATTGCCGAGGAAATTTTGAAAAGAAATTTGGATTTGCGCTTATCTATTCAGTGCAGACCGGATGATGTGGATGAAGAGTTGTTTGCAATTTTAAAGAGAGCAGGATTAAGCAAAGTTTTTCTGGGAGTGGAGTCAGGTTCCCAAACCATGCTCGACCGTTTCAAGAAAGATATTACCGTGGAAGAAAACATAAAAGCTTTGGAAATATTGGGCAGGCTTGATTTCATAGTAATTATGGGATTTATAACCTTTGATGACAGGATAACCATCAGGGAATTTCGAGAAAATATGGCGTTTATCAAAAAGGCAACACGAACGATGCCAATAAGTAAGCTTAAATTTAACCTGGCGTCAAAGCTCATTCCCCTTGCGGGAACAGAAGTAGAACAATACATGAAAAAAACCCAAAAATATAGAGGTAATTCTTTGGGATATGCCTACAACCTGGACGACGTCAGACTACAAATGCTTTATAATGCATTTGACAAA
Organism: Thermincola ferriacetica; assembly: GCF_001263415.1. Lineage (NCBI taxonomy): Bacteria > Bacillati > Bacillota > Clostridia > Eubacteriales > Thermincolaceae > Thermincola > Thermincola carboxydiphila. Next base: position 4,963 of record NZ_LGTE01000038.1, on the reverse strand, counting down.
TTTGGTAATTTCTCCAGAAATGTCAAGAGAATTTTTAACGTAAAAGTAGGCAATGATCGGGATTGGATGAAAAGATAATTGGATATTGGAAACGGCAGTTTTATCAAACAACAAGAAAATTATTAGTCCACTCCAGAGCCTGAACATACAGTTCAGGCATTTCATTTTCATTCAGGCCAAAATCCTCGGCATACCTGAAAAAGGTGGCCCAATCCGCTTTTTCATAAGCCTTTATCATAGTTAACACATCGTAATAACGGCAGGCTTGGCCCAGCAACGCTGTCTTAACCTGGTCACATATAGGCAGGTCGGCCAGTATGACGGACATAGGCCTGCTGATCAGTACGTCAATCATAGAAAATAGCCCCATCATAAACAAGTCTGATTCACAACCCCGCAGCCCTATTTTGGGGGCAACCAACTCCCCCAACCGGGCCCTGATTACTGAACAGGTCATAATCTCGTCCGGTTTATCCTCTGCCAGATTATGAAGTGCTATCAAAGATACCCATTTTTTTATTTCATTAATACCCAGCATTACCAGGGCATGCCTAGTGGAGGTTATTTTTGTTCTGAAACCGAAAGCGGCGGAATTGATAAACTTCAGTAGTTTATAGGACAGGGATACATCCCTCTTGACAATACTATCCAGGCTCCCGAAGTCCATATCCGGCCTGTTAACCTCCTGCAGGATGCGTAGGTAGTTCAGCTTATAAACGGGCACGTCCCTGCAGGACATAATCACCGGCTTGCTGAAGAAATATCCCTGGAAATAAGAGTAACCCATTTCCAGAGCTTGTTCAAAATCCTCCCGTGTTTCTACCTTTTCGGCCAGGAACTCTATTTTCCCGAAGCCCACTTTCCTTATGATGTTTTTTCTTTGTGCCGGAGTCGTATTCACAAAATCGATTTTAACAATGTCGGCAAACTCCAGTAAAGGTTCGCTGCACCCGTTCACTACAAAATCATCCAGTACTATGGTAAATCCCATTTTTTTGAGTTTGCGGCAGGCCGCAATTATTTCTTCACAGTGTTCCACATCTTCCAGTATTTCCACAGCCACCATATTCGGCGGAAGATTGGTCGGCAGGCCGGTCTTTAACAGATTCTCTGTAAAGTTAATATAGGCCTTTTTTCCACCAGTCAGCGTTTCAAGACCAATGAGCAAAAAGCTGTTAGCAATTACGTCAGACGTGGCCCGGTCCCCATTGGCGCAGATGTATTGATTTTCTGTACTCATCCGGTACAGAAGTTCGTAGCCGCACACTTTCTGCTGTCTGTCAAAAATTGGCTGTCTGGCAACAAATACATCCATCTTATTCCCTCGCAGGGGCCCCTCCCCGAAAAAGAAGAAATATATTCCATATTAAAAAAACCCCTTTGACAGCAAGGGGTTTTCGCATCATGCGGCAACCAGGCTGTCATAAATCAGTGGTCAGTAGCCACATAGTCATCGGCCACTGGTCACTAATTCTTAGACCCACGGCTTTGCGCCCCCGTCTTTCGTACGGGTTTGCCCAATATTATCAGCTCTTTATTGTTTTCGCCAACTCTTGGGAAATTCCTTCCATAGTTTAGTAAATTTTCTTATTGAAACCTTAATTCCTCCCGGAGGTAGCGCAAGAGCATGTCATTATCCTCTGCAGGTATTCTTTCAAAACTTATGCCTGCCTTTACCCCTGTTTCCGTCTTTTTAAACCAAATCACCCGGCCCGTCAATTTAATCACCCGGTCAGTTATGGGGATGTCAATTTCAATAAGGTTATTTCTCCGCACTGCGCAGGCGCTGATACTGCCTTCGCAGGTAATGCAGGCGCCGGCAGGGCTCAAGTTAAGCAGTACAACTTCCATGCCCACCATTGACAAAAGCTTGAACCGGTTACCCTCCTCACCCAAAAACCTACAAATTACTTTTTTATTAATTTTGACCCGGTAGAATCTTCTGTTATCCTGTGTATACTCACCAAAATCCAAAGAAACCTCACCCCAAAGGACCGGTAATCACATAAATAGTTTGCTTCCAACAGGTTTTATCAAATTTTTAACCGTAATTGGTTTTATTCAACAAACAGAGATAATTTCCTGTCATTATTATGTAGAAACATTTCACCCCTATCGAAAAATTGTTTTCCCCCGCGCATTTTAAAATGGATTTTTCTGTGGTAAACTAAAACTGTGACAAAATGGAAACAATGATTTAATCGCCGCCAAAACCGAATTTTTGTCACAACAATTTGTCACAATAAAAGGAGGTATTTTATGAGCAAAGTCACTGTCAAACCTTCAACGGTTCTATTCCCCGTACCAACGGTCATGGTGACCTGCGGAGACAACCCACCAAACATTATTACAATCGCCTGGACAGGTATCATCAACAGCGTACCACCCATGGTCTACATCAGTGTTCAGCCCAGCAGGCACTCCCATCACTTAATTAAACAAACACAGGAATATGTTATCAATATTCCGTCCGCCGACCAGGCAAAACTGGTTGATTACTGCGGAATAACATCAGGAAAAAATGTGGATAAGTTTAAGGAAACAGGGTTAACCCCTGTGCCGGCATCCCGCGTTAAAGCCCCGCTAATAAGAGAATGCCCCGTAAACATTGAATGCGGCGTAAAACAAACCATTAACCTGGGCAGCCATGATGTATTCATTGCAGAGGTATTAGCTGTTCACTTCAATGAGGATGTACTTGATGAACAGGGTAATCCAAACCTGGATAAAATCAAACCCTATGGCTTCTGTCTCCGTGATTACCGGGTTATTTCCGATAAAATCGGCACTTACGGGTATTCCAAAAAATAATTAGTCGCCGGACGGCATAATAAGAAAGTATAGAAAATAACAATAAACAAAAAGGCACTGTAAATCTCAAAAGGGGATACCATGGAACGTTTCAGCGCCAAACTTCTTTTTATTTTCTTTACAGCTTTGGGTTTGATGCTCGGCGGATCGATTATCGGGTCTCTGTCAGCTCTTTTGACAGGCCATGGTCCGCAAAGGGTCATGTTAAAACTGGCCAGAGAAATAAAAATCTGGGCTATAGTTGCCGCCATCGGCGGAACCTTCGATTCCCTGCATATACTGGAATCAGGCATATTGGAGGGAGAAGTGCGGGCTGTTGCCAAACAGTTGTTGTTTATCCTGGGGGCCTTTACGGGGGCCCACCTGGGATATATCATTATTTCCGCACTTGGTAGCCATCAATGAAAACAGCAACAGGCTTGAGATTGGTGGCTCTTTTCTTTTTGGGACTGGTTACAGGAGCCTCAGTTACCAACCTGATCACAGGCCGGCACCTGGAAAAAGCTTACCTGGAAATCCAAAGCCTGCAGGATAAGGTAGCAGACCAGGAGAGACAGATAGAATCCCTTCAGGCGGAACTGGATTTAAGACAGGAGAGCCTGGTTAAAGAAATAAAAATTCATGTTCTCCACGATGAAAAATATATCCGCCTGGAAATTGAAGACTTTGCCAAAGGCATGTTGCAGGAATTAGTCGGAAAAGAAGTTGAAAACATCGACCCTATTCTGGTAAGCAATATTCTAGACAACAGAGTCACGGAAATTGATAAAACCGCTTATACCCTGCGGGTAAAAGCGGTATTGGTTTCAGAACGTATTCTTGTTTACATCGTGCCGGACGATGACATCAAAGCCGGTCAATATCCTTAAACTTTTTCCATCTTACTGTAAACAGATTGCAATTTGCCCTCCATGGTTAACTCCCTGTCCCTTCGGTCATCTATTTTCACCGTTGTAATAACTCGCTGAGCCCCTTTGCCAAAAGGAACTTCATGGACCTGGCGGACAAGCTCCAGAATATCCGTTAGATCCCCTTCCAAAATGGTTCCCATGGGGGTAAGCTGATATTTTACGTTTTCCTTCCTTTTGATTAGTTCCAGGCATCCGGCCACATATTTACTAATGCTCGGCGACCCGGTACCCAAAGGAACCACCGTTAATTCTACTACTGCCATTTTTGTTGCCTCCTTCTCTGAAACATTAATATTTTTATCCGCAAATAATATTTTTTATATCAACTTCAATTATAACTTTAGCAAGGAGTGATGAAATTGCAACTTAAATTTTTAGGACATGCCGCTTTCCTGCTGGAAGCCGGGGAGGTACGGCTGGCTGTTGATCCTTTCATCACCGATAACCCTACTGCTCCGTGTTCCGTCAATGATGTGAATGCCGGCTGGATCCTGATAACCCACGGCCATTTTGACCATTTCGGTGATACTCTGGAGATTGCGGCGAAAAATTCCGCAACTGTTATCTCCGTAGCTGAAATAGCCAAATATTGTGCTGATAAAGGTGTGCAGGCCCATGGCATGCATATTGGGGGCAGCCATGATTTTGGCAAATTCACTGTAAAACTTACCATGGCGCTACACGGCAGCTCCATTGGTTCTTCGCCGGCCCAGTATCTGGGCAATCCTTGCGGTTTCCTGATTACCATCAACGGCAAGACTATTTATCACGCCGGAGATACGGGTTTATTCGGGGATATGGAATTGATCGGTCGGCTGCATGTCATTGATTATGCTTTACTACCTATCGGGGACAATTTTACTATGGGCCCCCGGGATGCCCTGGAGGCTGTGCGCATGCTTAGGCCGAAAAAAGTAATTCCTATGCACTACAACACCTGGGAATTAATTAACCAAAACCCGAAACAATTTCAGGAAACGGTGGAAAGGGAAACCGGCATACCGGTAATTATATTACAACCGGGCGAATCCATCAATATTTAAAAAAAGCGTATATGCTGTTGTACTGCAAAAAAGAAATACCGCTATGGAGGTAAAACAACCGTTGCTCCAAGGTTACGGGCGGAGACAGTGTGAAACTCCGTTCAGTTGAAATCGCTGTTTCCGGCGTCCATGCCGGAAACAGCGATTTCAAGCCCTCACTGTCGTTAACACTGTCTACCCGCCCTCCACCAAGTCGCA